>JBFKXW010000106.1:0-8141 GCA_041637915.1 Pseudomonadales bacterium
ACATGCGGGTGGTGCAGACACCGGTCGGGCCGGTGGAAGTGGTTGGCGCAGACTATGTGTTCCGGGGCCGTCGCGACCATCTGCAGGACCTGTTTGCCAGGCTGCCGGCGCGGGGCCGGTTGCTGCGCATTTTGCTTCTGCATGATCCAGGGGGCTTTCGCCACGTGCCGGATGGTGCGGCGGATCTGACGCTCTCGGGGCACACCCATGGTGGACACCTGGGCCTGCTTTCGTTGGGTATTAACTGGACCTTTGTGGGGGCGACCACCTCCATTCCGGATCATGGTCTCTGGTCACAGGGGCGCAACCGCTTGTATGTGCATCGCGGCACCGGTCACTATGGATTCCCGATCCGTCTGGGCGTGCCGGGCGAGGAAAGCCTGCTCCGCGTCTGGGTGCCGCCAGCGCCGGCCGAATAGGATTTGTGCGGCGCGGCGGGGCCTGTGCGGAACGGATCCCTCCTTCAGGCATGCGCACTGCCAGTTGTTTATACTGGCGATCTTTGTGCAGGAGAGAATCCGGAATGAAGGCAATCGTCTGTGAAGAACTTGCGCCGGCAGACAAGCTGGTGCTTCGTGACGACTTTCCCGCTCCGAAACCAGGGAAGCAAGACGTGAAGATTGCCGTGCATGCCTGCGGCCTGAATTTTCCGGACACCCTGATCATTGAGGGCAAGTACCAGTTCAAGGCCGCGCCGCCCTTTGTTCCGGGCGCGGAAATGGCCGGTGAAATCATCGAGGTGGGTGAGAAGGTGAATCACCTTCAGGTGGGGCAACGGGTCATGACTGTTGCCACCCATGGTGGTTTCGCGGAAGAGGCCGTGATTCCCGCCATGGGTGCACTGCCAATCCCCAATGGAATGCCGTACGAGCAGGCCGCCGCCTTTCCCATGGCCTATGGCACGACGATGTATGCGCTCCGCCAGCGTGCAAGACTGCTGGAAGGTGAAACCCTGCTTGTGCTGGGTGCGGCGGGTGGTGTCGGAATGGCTGCGGTACAACTCGGCAAGCTGATGGGGGCGAAGGTCATTGCCGCCGCGAGCAGTGACGAGAAGCTCGCCGTGTGCCGTCAGGCCGGTGCGGATGAGATCGTCAACTACAGCGAGGAAGAACTCAAAACAGCGGTCAAGAAGCTCACGGGTGGCAAAGGCGCTGACGTCATTTACGACCCCGTCGGGGGCGACCTGTTCCAGCAGGCGCTGAGCTGCGTGAACTGGAATGGTCGAATCCTGGTGATCGGGTTTGCCTCCGGAACGATTCCGGAAGCAGCCGTCAACCGTTGCCTGCTGAAAAACTGTGCGATCGTCGGTGTATTCTGGGGCGCTTCCATGGTGCGCGAGCCACAGGAGAACATGGAGAACTTTGCGCAGTGTGGGCGGTGGTACAGCGAAGGAAAGCTGGTGCCGCATGTGAGTGCAACGTATGAACTGGCGGACGTCGCCAAAGCCATGCAGGACATGCGGTCCCGCAAGATCAAGGGCAAGGCGGTCATTCGCGTGCGTGGATAGACCAACCCGGGAGTGCATCATGAACGTGCCGGAAGATAAACCTTCAATGCAGCAGTCCATTCGTACCGGTGCAGAATACGTCGAAAGCCTGCGCAACCGCGGTCTGAAGGTCTGGTTGTTCGGTGAGCTCGTGCAGGAACCGGTGGACCATCCGATGATCCGGCCGTCCATCAATGCGGTAGCGCGTACCTACGATCTGGCGCTCGAGAATCCGGAACTCGCTTCTACGATCTCCCCCTTCACCGGCGAACGGATCAGTCGTTTCCTGCATGTCTGCACCAGCGCGGATGATCTGGTGTTGCAGAACAAGATGCAGCGTCGACTCGGTCAGCTCACCGGTACCTGCTTCCAACGTTGTGTGGGCATGGACGCGTTCAATGCGTTGTACTCCACCACGTTTGAAATCGATGCGGCGAAGCAAACCGGCTACCACGCTCGGTTCCGCGCTTTTCTGACGGAAATGCATCGTCACAATTATGTCGTGGGTGGCGCCATGACAGATGTGAAGGGGGATCGTTCCCTGGCTCCCCATCAGCAGCCGGATCCGGACCTGTTTGTACACATCAGCCGGCGCGACGAGCAGGGCGTCTACATCCGAGGTGCCAAGGCGCACCAGACCGGTTGTCTGAATTCGCACTGGCTGGTGGTTATGCCGACCATGCGGCTGGGGGAGGCAGATCGCGATTACGCCATTGTGGGTGCGGTGCCCGTCGATGCGAAAGGCATCACCTACATCTATGGGCGCCAGTCCTGCGATACCCGCAGCATGGAAGGCGGCACACTCGACGTTGGGAATGCCGAGTATGGTGGGCAGGAAGCCATGGTCCTCTTTGACGATGTGTTCATTCCCAATGAGCTCATTTTCATGGATGGCGAGGTCGATTATGCAGCCATGCTGGTGCAGCGGTTCACGACCTACCACCGGCGCAGTTATGTCTGCAAAAGCGGTGTCGGAGATGTGCTCATCGGTGCTGCGGCACAGGTGGCGGACATGAACGGGGTGGATCGTGCCAGTCATGTACGGGACAAGCTGGTCGAAATGACACATCTCAATGAAACCATTTACGGGACCGGGATCGCATCCAGCTACCAGGGGCATCCAACGAAATCCGGGGCCTACATCTGTGATGACATGCTGGCCAATGTCTGCAAGCACCATGTGACGAAGATGCCGTATGAGATCGGCCGGATTGCCCAGGACATCGCCGGTGGTCTGGTCGTCACGATGCCCTCTGAGCAGGAATTGAACCATCCGGAAGTCGGGGATCTGCTGCGCAAGTACCTGCGCGGGCGGGAAGGATTCTCCACGGAAGAGCGGATGCGCATTTTACGGCTGATCGAGAACATGACACTCGGCCGCAATGCGGTCGGCTACCTGACCGAGTCGATGCACGGTGCCGGCTCGCCGCAGGCCCAGCGCATCGAGATCGGCCGTGCCATGCAACTGGAATACAAGAAGCGCCTTGCGCGCGTGCTGTCGGGTGTGGAGGACGCCCCGGACAAGGACGCTGTTGTGGAGGAGCTCGGCGGGTATTTTGCTCGCGTGTTCCAGCTGCCGGGGGCAACATCGGGCGAGTCGACCTCAAGCGCGGGAGAATGACGACTTCTGATCTGCAGCGTGCGACCACCTGGCTACGGGAGGCGGACGCGCTGTTGATCACGGCAGGTGCGGGCATGGGCGTGGATTCCGGTCTGCCGGACTTCCGCGGTAACGAAGGTTTCTGGAACGCCTACCCACCGTACCGGCATCTCGGCGTGCGCTTTGTCGATATGGCCAGCCCCGATCATTTTCAGGAAGACCCCGCTTTCGCCTGGGGTTTCTATGGACATCGTACGCACCTCTACCGGGAAGCGCGACCGCATGCCGGATTTTCCCGGCTTTTAAATTGGCTGGAGCGCTACGATTCCGGTGGGTTCGTGGTGACCAGTAACGTGGATGGCCAGTTCCAGAAAGCCGGCTTCCCGGCGGATGCCATCCACGAAGTGCATGGCTCCATCCATCACCTGCAGTGTGTCCGTGACTGCTCGGGCGACATCTGGCAGAGCACCGCAACGATTCCGGTCAACCCGGAAACCATGCGGGCGTCGGAGTGGCCGCTCTGTCCGCACTGCGGGGGCACGGCCCGCCCCAATGTGCTGATGTTCGGAGACTGGGGCTGGAACCCATCCCGCAGCGACGGGCAGGAGCGCGCGTTTGCACGCTACCTGCAGCGGCTGGACAGCGATGCCCGGTTGGTTGTGCTGGAGTTCGGGGCCGGTCACACGATCCGAACCATTCGACACCTGGGTGAGACGCTCGCCCGGCGTCCCCATGCGCGGTTGATCCGCGTCAACACGGCGGACTGGGCGGTGCCGCCCGGGCAGATCGGTTTGTCCGGACGTGCGGAGGAGGTGGTCGCGCAGCTGGAGCTGTCCCTGCGCGAGCAGCCATCCTTGCGCTAGTTGCCGCGCCAGCGTAACGAATAGAGGTCATGGCGCCGGTCCCGCAGATTGCGGACCGTACCCTTGTTGCGAGCCAGCGTCAGTGCGTCGGGACGCAGGTCTGCAATGGCCACCGTCTCCACGTTGGGAGAGGTGTCGGCCGCAACACCGTCGCGCGAAAACATGAAGTCGCAGGGCGTGAGAATACAGCTCTGCGCGTATTGCACGTTCATGTTGCGCACGTTGGGCAGGTTGCCGACGTTGCCGGACATGACCACGTAAATCTGGTTCTCCACCGCGCGCGCCTGACAGGCATAGCGCACGCGCAGGTAGCCCATGCGTTCGTCCGTGCAGAAGGGTACGAACAGGATCTGCATGCCCTGGTCGGTGAGGTAGCGCGCCAGCTCCGGGAATTCCGAGTCATAACAGATCAGCACCCCGATCGGACCGCAATCCGTCTGAATGACATTCAGCGCGTCACCGCCCTCGATGTTCCACCAGTATTCTTCATTGGGTGTCGGGTGGATTTTGGTCTGCTCGTGCACACTTCCGTCGCGCAGGAAGACGTGAGCAATATTCTCGATACGACCCTGCCCGGTCCGCACCGGGTGAGAGCCGGCTACGATATTGATGTTGTAACGCAGGGACATGTCTCGCATGACTTCCTTGAAGCGCGGCGTCAGTTCAGTCAGCGCCTCGATGGCAGCGACGGAATCCAGTTCCTGGTCACCGAGTGAGAGTAACTGGAGCGTGAACAGTTCCGGGAATGTCACGAAGTCGCACTCGTAGTCGGCCATGACGTCGACGAAGTAGTCGACCATGTTGGTGAATTCCTGGAACGAGTTCACCCGGCGTTGGTGGTACTGCACTGTCCCGACACGGATCGTGTCCGCTGCCCGGGTGACGTTCTTGCGTGGCGGGGCCACATGTTCCAGCGGTGTGACGCGCGGGTTGCGCCAGACCAGGTGGGCGGCGATGCCCAGAGAGGCGGTATCCGACGGCAGGTAGTCCTTGAGGAGGCCGATCAGCTCGAAGCCATTGGACAACTGGAACGAAAGCACCGGATCACGGGCCTTTTTCTGTTGCACCTGCTCGAGGTAGTTTTCCACCGTGGTGAACTTCTTCAAACGGCGCGCGAGCCCCGGGATGCGGCCACCGAAGGCGATGCCCTTCAGGCCGAGCGATTCGCACAGTTTCTTGCGCTCGCCATACAGCCGCTGACCCAGCCGATAGCCCCGGTAATCGGGGTCGACGCTGACTTCCATGCCATAGAGCCAGTCTCCTTCGGGGTCGTGGCGGGAGCCAAACCCGTTGGCGGTGATGCCCGCCCAGGTATGCGGGGACAGCGCCACCTTCTCCGCCACGCGGAACGTCGCGCAGTAGGCGACCAGTCGCTCGTTGACCGTGATGACGAACTGCCCCTCGGGGAAGTGGTTCTGATGTCCCTCCAGCGCACCGCGCGAATATCCCTCAATCCCGGTGCCGGCGTAGACGCGGTTGACCAGTTCACGGATGGCGGGAATGTCTGCGCGCTCGGCATTGCGAACCTGTAGATGGGCGTCGGTGCCGGTCAGTTGATTCTTCATGATGAGCCCTGCTCGCAGTGGGTGGGAGGCGGTTGTTTCTGCCCAGGATTTGTCCCGTGCACGCATGCCTGGCGGGCGGCGGGACAGGGCAGAGATTCCCGACTATTCTCAGAGAATCTCTTTCACAGACGGCCCGGAGTGATTCTGTTCCAGCCGTTGTCCCGGAGCAATAGGGAGCGAAGCATGTCCCAGCAGGAAGTCGACCAGTTTCACGATAGCCTCGACCGGCTGCTGCGTCTGTCTCTGCCGATCTGGCGTCGGCAGATCGATACAGTAAATACGCAGCTGGTGAGCTCGGTCAGCAATCTGACTGAGCGCTTCATGCATGTGGCCTACGTGGTGGGTCAGTTCAAGGCGCTGGAAAGTCAGGGCAAGGGCTGGACGCCCCCGTCGGGTTCCGACCTGCCGCCCAACCTCGGCGAGGTGCTGGGGCAGGACGTGGAGAAAATCATCAATGGCTTCCAGTTTCAGGATCGCGTCACGCAGATTCTCGGGCATATCTCGGAAGAACTGGATGAACTTCGTAACACGGTCGGCGATGCCCTGCAGGATCTCCGCGACGGCAAGGTGCCTCAGCCGCTGGATGTGGAAGCCTGGAACGAATCCATGAAGCGGAATTACACCACGCCCGAGGAACTCACGAACCACCTCGGCGATGAATCCGTCCCCGATGGGCCGGTCAAAGGTTCGGACGACGTCGAACTGTTTTGAGCTCCATCGCTCAGATGCCGTTTTCCTGCTGACTCAGCCGGCGTAGCGTATCGGCGAATAACCGCACTGCGGGGCCCGCGCGATCCTCGTCCGCCAGCGCCATGTGCAGGGTTGTTTTTCGTTGTCCGCCGACCCGGAGCGGCAGGGCCTGCAAGGTGCCATCGGCAAGGCACTGGCGTATTTTCCCTACTGGCACCCAGGCAAATCCAAAACCCTCGCTGAGCAGTCGGATCGAAGTATGCAGGTGGCTGACTGTCCAGCGCTGCTCAGCCTCCAGCCAGGGCGCATTTCCGGCGCGGCGTGGGCCGCTGTCGCGCACAACGATCTGGCGGGCACGCCGCAGATCGTTTCGGGTCAGCGGGCGGTGGAGCTGAAACAGGGCATGTGTCGGGTGCGCCACGCAGACGAACTCGATGTCCAGCAACGGCTCACCCAGCAACCCCGGCGGCACCTGCGAGGTCACGGTCAGATCTGCGTTGTGGACGGTAATGGCGTCGGTGGACCCGGACAGCACTGTCTCCAGGAGCTCCACCCGGGTCCCGTGTCCATCTGCTTCGAAGGCGCGCAGCGCCGCATACAGGCAGGCGTCCGGAAATATAACGTCGATGGAGACGGTGATTTCCGCTTCCCAGCCACTGGCCAGGTCCCGGGCGATGCCCTCCAGTTCAGCGGCGTCTTCCAGCACGCCCCGTGCACGGCGCAGAAGCACCTTTCCCGCATCGGTCAGCACCGCTCTGCGACCCTCGATGCGGAACACGGCGACCTCCAACTGGTCCTCCAGTCGGCGTATTCCATAGGAGACGGCTGACTGACTCTTGTGCAGGGCCGCGGCGGCCTGGGCATAGCCGCCGGCATCCACAACCGCCTGTAGCATGCGCCATTGCTCTAGGGTGACACGGGGGTGTGTGCTCATTTATCTATCAAATAGATCAATAACAGCAAATATATGCGCTTTTATATTAGTAATAAAGATAGATAATGCAGTGGTCAGCCATCATTCACCGCGTTCTCCGGGAGGAACAGCCCATGCAGACCTTGTTACAGATCGACAGCAGCCTGTTCGGAAAAGACAGTTCATCCAGCCGGCTGACAGACCAGTACGCCGCAGCCTGGCTGCAGCGACACCCCGCAGGCCAGGTCGTCCGCCGGCATCTCGGCGAGGCGCCGATACCGCATCTGGACGGTGCCGGGTTTCAGGCGTTCTCGCTGGATGCCAGTGAGCGCTCGGCGTCGCAGGCGGCGACGGTGGCGCGTTCGGACGCGCTGATCCGGGAATTGCGGGCGGCGGATGAGCTCGTCATCGGTGCACCGATGTACAACTTTTCCATCGCCTCCAGCCTGAAAAGCTGGATTGATCATGTCGCGCGGGCTGGCGTGACCTTTCGCTACACGTCGCAAGGCCCGCAGGGTCTGCTGGCGATCGGGAGCGTGACCGTGATTTCCACTCGTGGCGGCCGCTACGCCGGGACTGGAAACGACAACCAGGAGCCGTACCTCCGCCAGGTCCTCGGTTTCCTTGGCTTACAGAATGTGCGCTTTGTTTTCGCGGAAGGTCTGGCGGGGAGCCCGATGGGTCTGCGCAGCGCGGAGGACGAGATTCAGACGCTGGCCGCCTGATCTGCATCTTCGTTGAGAAGGAATATGGCGATGACGCAGTTGCGAACGCTGTCTGCCCCACTGCCCGCCCGCTCCGCCATGGACGGGGATGGCGTCCGCATCCTGCGCAGCCTCGGGCCGCGCGGCATGGGTTCGCTGGACCCGTTCCTGATGCTGGATGAATTGCGGTCAGACGCAGCCGAGGCTGCCGGCGGTTTTCCCGCCCACCCGCACCGTGGTTTTGAGACCGTGACCTACATGCTGGAGGGCGGGTTCGCCCACGAGGATCACATGGGCAATCGCGGCGAGATTTCAGCAGG
>JBFKXW010000107.1:0-8135 GCA_041637915.1 Pseudomonadales bacterium
GAGAGGACACTCGGAACACTCGGCGAGCAATCCTTCGATGCCACTTTCATCGAGCACCGTCTCGACCGGCAGATCATGGGCACGCAAATTCTTGATCAGATGGAAGGATCGAGTGGCGGCGCTCGACTCAATCCTTGTTCCGGGAATGAAGAAAGCTTCACGGACCGGGATGCCATGCAGCGCATGCGGAGCGGACAGGTGGGCTTTTTGAGCAAGCGTTCGATGAACGCACAGGCTCTGCAGGAACTACTGGTCGACTGACCCTCCAACATGCAGGTTCGCCACGCCCATTCCCGCCTGTGCAAACTTGCATTGGCTTTGTGCTGCCTTGGCAGCGCCGGCTGTGATCAGCCCACCGAATCAGCACGCTTTGAAACACTGCACACGCCGGAAGCATTGGCGCGGCAGAGCGAGGAGTTTCGGCAGGGCATCGAGGAAGTTCGGCCGGGCATCTGGCTGGCGAAAGGCTACGGACTGGCAAACTCCATCCTGATCGAGGGCAATGACGGCCTGATCGTCATCGATACGATGGAAACCATGGAGGAAGGCCGCAAGGTCGCCGCCGCCTTCCGCAAGCTTTCCACGAAACCGCTCCGGGCCATTCTGTACACGCACAATCATGCGGACCACGTGTTCGGTGCGCAGGCTTTCGTGGATGCATTGGCGGATGACCCCTCCCGGGTCGAAGTCATCGCCCACGAAAGCCTGGCGCACTACGTGAACCGGATCGTCAGCGAGTACCGCCCCATCGTCACCGCACGTTCGTTTCGCATGTTCGGCACCCGACTGGATCAGGAAGCGTTCGTTAATAATGGGCTGGGCCCGGCACTGGGTGTCAATGAACAGTCCACGTTCGGCTTCATCACGCCGACGCGCACCTTCCAGGATCACCTTCAGCTGCAGATCGCAGGCGTTGACCTGGAACTCTTCCATGCCCCGGGCGAAACCAACGATGCGCTGTTCGTGTGGCTGCCGACACAGAAAATCCTGGCGGTCGGTGACAACATCTACAAGGCGTTTCCAAACCTGTACACGATCCGTGGGACACCGTACCGGCCGCTGAAGCAATGGGCTGCCAGCATCGACAAGATGCGTGCACTGCCGGCAGAACTGTTGCTGCCCAGCCATACCAGCCCCTTGCGGGGGCAGGCAGAGATTCATCGCATACTGACCAACTACCGGGACGCCATTCGCTATGTTCACGATCAGACCGTGCGTTGGATCAATGCCGGCCTGACTCCGGACGAAATTGTCAGTCGCGTGCAGCTGCCACCTCATCTGGCACAGGAGCCCTACCTGCAGGAATTCTACGGCAAGGTGGAATGGTCGGTGCGCTCGGTATTCGCCGGTAATCTCGGCTGGTTCGACGGCAATCCCGCCTCACTGCATCCGCTGGCACCGGCACAGCAGGCGCAACACGTTGCCGATCTGGCCGGCGGTCAGGACGCCCTGGAAACCGCCCTGAAGAAAGCGCAAAAGGACGGAAACCTGCAATGGGCATTGCAACTGACTGACTGGTTGCTGCGACTGGATCGCGAGCACCCATCGGCCATGCAGGCGCGCATCGATGTGCTGACGCGGCTGGGCGAGGCAGAGAGCAACCCGAATGCGCGTCATTACTACCTGATGTCAGCACTGGAACTACGCGACGGCATTCGCCTGCGGCCGGCCACCTCCGGTTCTGAGGACATGCTGCGCGCGCTCCCCATGTCGGTCGTCATGAACGCACTGGCGACCAACCTGAATGCGGAAAAGGCGCTGGAGATGGATCGACGGATTGGCATCCGGTTTCCTGACACCGGCGAGACCTGGACACTCTGGGTGCGGCGCGGCGTACTGGAGCCCGTCCCCCGTCTACTGGAAAATCTGGAGATGCATGTGGAGGTCGACTCCGTGATCTGGAAGAAGATGCTGGGGCGCCAGTTGAACCCAGCCGCCGTCGTTGCGCGCGACATGAGATTTGTTCAAGGTGGACGAGTCGGCTTCACCCGCTTCCTGCTGCTCTTCAAGCCAGCCAGGGAAGCCCCCGAACCCGCCCCCCTGGCCAATCATTTCTAGAAGCGCCGATCACCGGCCCCGCCGTTTCCCGGGGAGACCGTTTCACCCCGCCAGGAAGAAATCTTCCCGTTGATCGAGCGGAGTACTAAGCTGGATGGGTAGGATATAAGGATGAGCACGCCTTGAAAATTCTGTATCTGGACGATGACCCGGAAGAGATCGAGTTGCTGGAACGCACGCTCGAATTGGTCGACAGCGAACATCTCAAGTCAGACACCCAGGTGATTGGAGCCACGTCCGTCGAGGAAGCGGATGGCATGCTGGCCAATGAAAAAGTGGATATGCTACTGGTTGACTACTCTCTCACTGCGGGCCGCACATCCGAACCCTTTATACGCCGGATGATCGGCAACAGCACCAGCCCACCCGTCGTACTGATTACCGCGAAGACCAGCCTCAAGCTGGGCGAGGAATTACTTTCTGCCGTAGCCGACTCCAATCTGTACATTTGTCACAAACGTGACCTGGATCCCGCCGGCCTGTCTGCCCTCATGGAAGACGTCATGGGTACGGTTTTCCGGATCCTTGTTGTCGATGATGATGAAAACGATTTCAGCATCGTCACCATGCATCTGAGTTATCACAAAGAGCTGAAGTGTAAGTGTGTCTGGGCGCGCTCGCCTTCGCATGCGCGAGACATACTGCGAGATGACGAAAAAGGCTTCGATGCATTCATTGTCGACTACCAGATGCCAACAGAATCCGGCAGCCCCTTTGTCAAAGAACTGGTCTCCAGGAAACTCACTCAGCCAATTATCATCTGCTCTGGCTACAACGCGCTGGACATGGATACCGATCTGATGCGAATGATCGCCAACCGTCAGGTCAAATTTCTCTCCAAGAACAACCTCAGCACCGACAATCTGGTCAAGCGCCTGCAAGCCAACGCCCGTCGGCCATACTGATCATTTCGTTAACGGCGCAACTTCACCAGCGCCGAGTGCCGCCCCAGATTCTCGACCTCGAACAGCGCTGCCGGAACAGCGATCTCCTCCAGTTCCCGCTTGACGACAATGAGTTCGGTGCGGTGATTCTCTTTCTTGTTCTCCATCACAAAATGATCCACTCGCCAGGTATCACCGGGAATCTCCTGCGGCGGTTCCCTGGCGTCAAGTCGCTTGATGAACTTGCCGCGCTTGTTGTAATAATCGATCCGCAGCAGGGCGTAATTGTCCCGGCGCAAAAACAGTTCCCGGTACTTGTAGCCGGATTCCTTCGCCAGTTTGAAACTGGCCGGTTCGGCACGTACCACGAAAACCGGGATGCCATGAATCTTCTGGTCCGGCTGCCGTGAATAGGCATAGTTCAGCTGGGCTTCAGCCGCGATGTCCTCGTAGGTGAGGTCGGTCCCCATGAAATACTGTTGACCGCCCCCGCGACGGGTCGCCCGCTCACGCGTTTCCCCCTCAGCGGGCAGGTGACTCCAGTACCGGTTCGGCTTGCCTGGCTCCTGCCAGGCCAGCAACGCGGTACCGGCAATGGAGGCCGGCGCATCCACGACCAACAGGTGCCTGTACTGCCCATGATCAAACTTGCGTGAATAGCGGCGCATCCGCCGCAATTCCTCCTTGCCGTTTGCACTCACCAGTTTCACGGTGAGTTGCTCCATTTCATAGGGCACCTGATAGCGGCTGGCGAACTCCGTGATGATCAGTGGCCCCTCAAGATCTGCCAGCACGCCGCCAGGCCATGCACAAAGCAACGCAACAAGCAGCCGCTGCATCACCACGGGCAGGTCACGCAAGGAAATCAAACCGGTCATTGCTCGTCCGGGAGCGCGACCAGTGGGCCGTAATGGGCAATGATGCCGGACAGCGCCGGCACTTCTGCTTCCCGACCACGCAATTCCTGCAGAAACTCCCGCACGCGGTCGTACTGTTTGAGATCAAGCATGCCGTTCAGAAAGTACAGTTCCGGCGTGGTATCCGCAGCGGGTGCCTCGGCACGGAAATTCGTGTAGTTTTCCTCCACTTCCAGGATGGCATCGATATCAGGCAGTGCCCGTAACACCACCATCCCGGCCTTGCCACCCTTGCCACTGGCGGGTGTCTTTTCCAGTTGCGCAACCATGACAGGCGGCAGGCTCCGAATTTGCGGCTGCAGTTTCGCACTGCTGCCGCCACCCACTGCGACCTGCACCTCGCCGTCGCCCGACCAGGTCTCATGGCGGCCATTTTCGAAATACACCACCTGGACACTGCTACCCGCCGAGAGCTTCAGTACATCGCCTTCGGCCAGTTTCATGAAGGGTACTGCAGGCCGCCCCTCCTCCCCGTTGATCACTTCAACGCCCTCCGTCACCTTGGTCAGCAGACCCGCCTCCACCGTCAACGCACGGGCCTGCACCGCGTAGCCGAGCAAAAGTAACCCACACAGCACTCTCAGAAAAACCATCTCGATCACTCCTGTTCGTCGAATCCAAGTATCTCCACCGCCTCGACCGGCCGTGCGCGCCCCTTGACGTGAAGCACTTCCGAACGGCCGGTACGCACACCCGCTCCGGCGGCATCCAGCGCCTCCCGGCTTGCCACGATGCGGCAGCCCATCTGTTTGGTCACGCCTTCCAGGCGGGACGCCAGATTCACGGCATCCCCGATCGCGGTGTACTCAGACCGGCGCTGACTGCCGACATTGCCCACCACCGCTGACCCGGTATGCAGCCCAATGCCGATACTGAAAGCCGGTAATTCCTTGTCAGCGAACCGCGTTTTCATCCAGTCTGCAAATGCATCCGCTTCCTGACTTATGGCAAAAGCTGCCTGCATCGCCCGGCGGGCGTGATCTTCAAACGGCAGTGGCGCACCGAACTGCACCATCACCGCGTCTCCGATGAACTTGTCGATGGTCCCACCTGCCTCCAGGATGTGCTGGCAGATTCGTTCGAAATACTCATTGAGCATTTCGACCACTTCCGACGCCGCAAGTGCCTCGCTGATGGTGGTGAAATTGCGGATGTCTGAGAACAGGATGGTGATACGCACATCCTTGCCGCCCAGTTCCGGCAACTCATCGGAATCCACCAGCATGTCCACGACGGTATCCGAGACATAGCGATCAAAAAGTCCGCGAATACGGGCCTTTTCACGTTCTTCACCCAGCAGTCGCTGTCCATAGGCCACCATGAAGGCGGCGATCAGCGCCAACTGCAATGCGGCGGGCGACCACAGGCGATCCAGCTGAAAAAGCGCGAGGCCAGTCAACCCACTGCCAACCAGCAAGGCGGGCAGGCAGGCGGCACCGGGACCCGGCCCCAGTCGCAGGAAGAGGACCGTGGCCAGCAACAGCACGCCCACCACGATCAGCATGCGGACCGGCTCCCCCAGTGGCCGAATGAACTGTCCGGCGAGCAGTGTCTCCACCACATTGGCCTGAATCTCCGGGCCCGGCATCAGACCCGAGGTACCCCCAATCAATGATCGGCTGTACGGCGTGAAATGGACATCTCCCATACCGGAGTAGTCCGCACCAAGAATGACCACCTTCCCAGCCAGTGCCTGTACCTCGGGCTGCTGCAGAGCATCGTCGCGCAACAGCACTGACATCGAAACTTTCGGGATGCTACCGGGCGGCCCCACATAGCGGATTGGCAGCACATCGCGCCTGCCGATCTCTGCTTTGCCGAACGGCCAGGCCTCCTGCTGCAAATCCATGTCCAGGTGACGCATCGCCAGCAGGGCGGACAGTGAAAAACCGGGTGCGCCCTGCTGCTCCTCCGCGCTGAGACGCAGTTCCGGCGCGATCACAAAGCGCCGCACCGCGCCATCGCCATCGATCACGAGGTCCGCCAGTCCGATGTGCGCCTGCAGATCGAAATCGGGCACCGAGTAGAGAAAGTTCACCTGTGGCAGGATCAGCCGATCATACCGGTCCGCCTGTTCCGCCCGCGTGCTGGTCGCCACCAGGACGACCTGTCCGGCATTCACTTCCTGGCGCATTGCCAGATCATAATCGCGCAATACCTCCGCCACGGTCTCATCCAGTTGCCGCACCCAGTTTTCGGGGGAAATCGCCAGCAGAAAATCGACGCCGATCTGACTCACCCCGGCGGCGCGCAGATTCGCGATCGCCTTCGCAAACAGGGGCGACCAGAATGACAGTGGCTGATCGGAATGCTGTGCAAGCGTCCAGTCGTCCACCCCGATCAGGGCGACATGCCGCGCTTCCACGCGCTGACCGGAAGCGAGATGCCAGAGATCGGTGTACAAATAATCGAGCGGCTCCAGCACCGCCAAGCGGTGCAGTGACTCCGCCAGTAAGAGCCCGGTGACGAACACAATCGTAGCGAATTGCCAACGGCGGTTCCGACGTGCCGCACCCTGCGTCACAGCACTTTCTCCAGCCGGCTTTGAAACAGCGCTACTCACGGTATCGCCATGTCCCGACGCAATACCGGCATGGCATCCAGCGGCGGGGCCGCAACCAGCTGCGGCGTCTGTGGCCCGGCTTCGCGCACGTGCAGTGTCTCGACCATGGGTGCGATATGCCCAAACACCTCGCGCAGGGTGACCAGCCCGTCGCCATCCGGATCCGGCCCTTCGCGCAGCGCATTCAGCAGCGCGTAGGTGAACAGACCATGCTGCTCCTGCGCGTACTCCTGGGACTGCTCGCTGCCCCGCGCGGCAACCATCATCGGGAACAGTGAGGCGGCTGATCGCTTCATCAGGGAGTGCGCATCAAAGCGGCCTTCAATGTCCTGTGCATGGCAGGTATCCACGATCAGCATGCGATATCCGGAGGTCTGGCGTAGCGCTTCGGAGAACGCCTCCCAGGAAACCATCGAAGTGGCAGGCTCCCCGCGCATCGCGCGGGAGATATCCCGAATGGCCACATCCTTCGGCACAAAGAAGTAGTTGCCTGCCTTGTCACTGATGCCGTGCGATGCCAGAAACACCACCACCGTGTCGTGAGGCCCTGCTTCGCGCGCAAAATCCAGGGCGTCCAGGATCGCCTCCCGCCCCGGCAAGGTATCCGTCGCATCATTGAGCAGTTTCACGTGGACCGCGCGAAAGGTCGCGCCCTGCTGCGCGGACAGTGCCCGAACCACCTCCTCGGCATCGCGCGCTGCATACTGCAGGTGCATGGAACGCGGCAGCGAATCGAATTCGTTGATCCCGATGGCAAGCAGGTACAGGTCACCGGGCACCGGTTCGGGCTGCACACCGGCAGGCAGTTCAACGTACTTCTCGCGCACACCCATGGCCTTGCCATTGAACGCTTCCACACGGATATCGTTGATCCTCGCCGGCAGATCCAATTGCAGTTCGCGTGAGAATCTCTCTTTCTCCGACCCCTGCAGGATGCGCTCGGCAGCAGGCGTGACCGGAATCTTGTTGATGAACACCGTGTAGTGGACCATCGGCAGCGCGTTGCGCTCCGCCGCAACGCGCAAGGTCAGTTGCGGCCGCGCGGGATTCTGCAGCGCCACATCGCCCACCTCCAGTTGGATGCGCGGCGGCGCAATCTCCCGCAACTGCTCGATGCGGAAGGCCGCATCCGGGGGCGCATCCGTCAGCGATCGCGTCCGCGGCCCGATCTCCTTGCGGAAGGCCGCCTGCACCACATCCGGCCGGTACAGCACGCGTTCGAACTGCACCGCCCGATAAAAATCCGGGGTCAGGTCCTTGCCACGATTCAGGTGCCAGCCGATGTAGTTATCCCCGTACAGCGAGGAGGCGTAGTACCCATCCGGGATCCAGGCGATCCAGTCCTTGCCATTCCTGTGGGGGAAATAGGCCACAATCTCCGCTCCGTCGCTCATGCGATACCAGCGGATGGTGCCATCTCCCAGCGCGGCGACTGCAAACCGCCCGTTTCCTGACACCGTCACCGACCAAGTGACGGCAGGGGTCCGTTGGACCCAGACTGCAACACCAGCCGCATCGAACAATCGAAGCGACCACTCACCACCCAGCAGCACGCCTGCCCCGTCCGGCAGGATGGCATAGGACCGTGCCATTTCGTGCTGGTCCATGGGCAGCACAGCGCCGTTCAGCTTTGGCTCCTTCACCCCGTCCCAATCGGTGACCTGGATCCTGTGATGCTCCAGCACCGGACCGGGCTCGGCAGCACCGGCCGGC
>JBFKXW010000108.1:0-8100 GCA_041637915.1 Pseudomonadales bacterium
AGATGCCGGCCAGCGCGGCCAGCATCCCGGCAATGAGCCAGGTCAGCCCCAGTGTCCGGCCCACCGGAATGCCCAGCGTCATGGCGGCCTCCTGGTCAGAGGCCGCCGCACGCATGGCGACACCAATGCGGCTGTATCGCATCAGCAGGAAGTAGGCAGCCAGCGCGACCGCGGTGGCGAGGAGCGCAAACAAAGCATTGACCAGCAGTTTGACCCCGCCGACCTCTACACTGGCGGTGGACTCCCATGGGGTGGGCAGCCCGTACGGGTGGGCGCCCCAGATCAGTTCAATGGCGATCCGGATCAGGTAGCCGATAAATATGGTGAGGATGATGGTGACAAATACCGGCCGGCCCAGCAGCGGGCGCAGGACGACGCGCTCCATGGCGAGGCCCACCAGGCCGGTGCCAACCATGGCCATTGGCAGGGCCAGCAGCCAGGGCACCTTCGCCTGTACCAGGCTGACCATCAGGAAGGCGCCCAGCGTGAGCAGATCCCCGTGCGCAAAATTGAATACCTTGGAGGCGCGATAGATGGCCACAAAGCCGAGCGCGATGAGCGCGTAAATGGCGCCGAGCGCAAGACCGGAAACGGTCAGCTGAATGAACGTCGTCACGCGGCTTCTTCCTTTTTCTTTTCGTACAGTGCCTCAATCTGGTCGGCATACTTTTCGAAGATGTTTTTGCGGCGTACTTTCTGGGTTGCCGTCAGTTCCTCGTCATCCTGGTGCAGTTCTTTCAGGAAGAAACTGAACTTGCGTACCTGTTCCACCCGGGCAAGCGCCGCATCGTTGATGCGCCGGATCTCCTCATCCACCAGTGTACGGACCTCGGGTCGGCCGGAGAGATCCGGGAAGGACGTGTAGGGAATGCCGCGCCGCGTCGCCCAGTTGCCCACCATGTCGTAATCAATCTGGATCAGGGCACTGACAAACGGCCGCGCATCGCCGATGGCGACGGCTTCCTTGATGAACGGGCTGGTTTTCAATGCGTTCTCAATCTTGGCCGGCGAAAGGTTCTTGCCGCCCGCCGTGATCATGATTTCCTTCTTGCGGCCGGTGAGCCAGAGGAATCCCTCTTCATCAATGCGGCCCACGTCACCGGTGCGCAGCCAGCCCTCGATATCAATGGACTCTGCGGTCGCCTCCGGATTGTCCAGATAGCCTTTCACCACGGTCGGGCCCCTCACCAGCAACTCGCCGTCCTCTGCGATCTTTGCCTGCACGCCGGTCACGACCTGACCGACACTGCCCAGCCGCACATTGTCGAGCCGGTTGAAGTGGCTGAGTCCGGAGAGCTCGGTCATGCCATAGCCTTCGGTGACCGGTACACCAATCGCCATCAGCCAGGAAAGCAGTTCCGGAGCCACCGGTGCGGCACCCGAAGCGGCGAACCGGCAGCGCGCCAGGCCCAGCCGCTCACGCAGTGCCGAAAAGACCAGCAGGTCCACAAGCCAGCGCAACACGCGATCGGTTGGCCGGGATTTCCGGTGCAGGGCACGTTCCGCCAGTGTCTGCCCAAGGGGCAGGCAGAACTCATACAGCCGTCGCTTCAGGAATGAGGCGTTATTCATGCCGACGGCAACGCTGGAGTGCATTTTCTCCCAGATCCGGGGCACCCCGAAAAAGAGGGTGGGAGATACTGCGGCGAGGTCTTCCCGCACGGTGTCGATGGACTCACCAAAGTGCACCACCAACCCCTCGGTCAGCGGTTGGAACAGCGTGAACGCTTTCTCCGCCACGTGACAAAGCGGCAGGTAGGACAACACCGTGTCGCGATCAGTGACGCCGATTTCCCGTGCCAGGATGCGGATGGTACTCAGCGCGCTGTGGTGCGTCAGCAGGGCGCCCTTGGGGCGTCCTGTGGTGCCGGATGTGTAGATGATCATGGCCGGCTGATACGGGTAGAGTTTCGCCAGCGCCGCTTCGGCATCGAAGTCGTCGAGCAGTGCCAGACCGCCGGCAATGAATTCGTCCCAGTGGATCAGGCGGGGTTCGTCGTACTGCAGCGTGCCGCGCGGTTCAATCACCACGATATGTTCCAGTTGCGGCATCTCATCCAGTTTTTCGATGACCTTGTCGACCTGCTCCTGATCTTCACAGACGATGACGCGGCTGTGGCTGTGATTGACCACGTAGACGACATCTTCCGCTGGGTTGGTTTCGTAGACACCGGCAGACAGTCCGCCCAGCAATTCAATGCCAAGGTCGGTATAAAGCCATTCCGGCCGGTTACCGCACAGGATCGAGACACGGTCGCCTTTGCCCAGGCCCCACGCCTGGTAGCGCGCCGCCGCAGCCCGCACAAAGCGCCAGTACTGGGACCATGAAATCTCCTTCCACAGACCCAGGTCCTTCTCACGCAGGGCCGTGCGATGCGGCCACGATTGCGCGAACACGGCGAGGCGCCCAGGCAGCGTGTTGCCCCATTGCCTGCCGTAGTCGGTATCCAGCGGGTGTGTCATGCCGAACCCCGCTTCGCCTGTCCGCGCCTGCCTTTCTTTCCCTTGCGTTTCCGCTTTCGATTGCGGGGGGGCTTGCGGGGAGCCTCGCGGGGTGGATCGTTCTCCGGTACGGAAGCGGGGGGTTCCGTTGGTTGTTTCGCCACGGTGTCGACAGGGTCCGGGGGTGCCGGTTGCGGGTCTGGCTGTGTTGTCACAGGGGGGGCGGAGGTGCCGGCGTCCGCAGGTGCCGAGGACACCGTTGGCGCCGCAGGCAGCGCAGTCGTGTCGGCATCTCCCACCCCGCCGATGTAGGCCTCAATCACCGCCGGGTCATTCCGGACGTCAGCGGGCACGCCACGTGCAATCAGTTTGCCGAAGTCCAGCACAGCCACCTCGTCGGCGAGATCCATCACAAAGCCCAGTTCGTGCTCGATCAGCACGATGGTCGTGTTGAGCTCCGCCCGGATGTCGAGCAGATATGCGGCGAGGTCTTCGGTTTCCTCGTTGTTCAGCCCGGCGGCCGGTTCATCCAGCAGCAGCAGGCGCGGCTCCATGCACAGTGCGCGCCCGAGCTCGATGCGCTTGCGCACCCCATAAGGCAGCATGCCGACCGGGTAATGCCGATAGGCTTCCAGGTGCAGGAAGTCGATCAGTTCCTCGGCGCGGGCACGGTGACGTCGCTCCTGGTGCAGTGAGGCTGGCAGCGCCAGCAGGTCCTGCCACCAGCTGCTGCGAATGCAGTGATGCCGACCCACCATCAGGTTATCGAGTGCACTCAGGTTATCGAACAGGGCCAGGTTCTGGAACACCCGTGCCACACCGAGCGCCGCGATGTCATGTGCGGCCATGCGGGTGATGTCGCGCCCATCCAGGGTGATGCGTCCCTGCGACGGGCGGTACAGGCCGCTGATGCAATTGAAGAGGGATGATTTTCCGGCGCCGTTTGGACCGATGATTGCCAGCAACTGCGCCTCGCCAACCTGCAGGGAGACATCGTCGAGCGCGCGCAGTCCGGCGAACGTCAGGGTGACGTTTTCGAGTTCCAGGATTTCATTCACGACAGCCACCTGCGCCGGCGGCGATAATGTTTTACATCACGGAAATTGCGCGTCGCACCACTGCTACCCTGCCCGAGATAGAACTCCTTGAAGTCAGGGTCTTCCATCAGTGTGTTGGACTCGCCATCCAGCACCACCTTGCCGCTTTCCAGTACGTAGGCGCGTTGGGCAAGGCTCAGGGCGAGTGCTGCGTTCTGCTCGACCAGCAGGATACTGATGCCACGCTTCTGGATCTGTCGGATCAGTTTGCCGACCTCGCGTGTCATCAAGGGGGACAGTCCGAGGGACGGTTCGTCGAGCAGGAGCAGCTTGGGGCTGGCGAGGAGCGCGCGGGAGATGGCCAGCATCTGCTGTTCCCCGCCGGAGAGGTATCCGGCGAGCTGGCGCCGGCGCTCGCCCAGACGCGGAAACTGCCGATAGACTTCATCAATCGCCGGGCCGACGTTTTCTTTTCGACTGTGCGCACCGGCGAGGAGGTTTTCCTCGACCGTCAGGTCAACAAAAATCCGCCGGCCTTCCATGACCTGCACCACGCCCTGCCGGACGATGCCCTCTGGTGGCATCTTCAGCAGGCTCTGGTCGCCCAGGTTGATCGTGCCTTTGGTGATCGCACCGTCGTGGATGGGCAGGAGCCCGGTCACGGCACGCAGCAGCGTCGACTTGCCGGCTCCATTCGGCCCCAGCAACGCGACCGTCTCTGCGTTGCCGACATGCAGGCTGACGCCGCCCAGTACCTTGGCGACGTGGTGATAAACGACTTCCAGGTTGGCGATCTGCAACATGGCAGTAGACGCCGGACGCCGGGTCAGATCCCGGCCGGTGCGGCGGGTGGCGCCACAACCTGCCAGGAGCCATTGGCCATGTCAGGTGCCAGCACACGCGTCTTGTCCCCCACGACATACGGAACCTTTGCCATGTTAAAGCCGTAGGGAACCCCCGGGATGGTGAAGTTTTTCATCGACTGCAGGGCCTTCACGTAGCCGGCGCGGCTCAGGTCATCGGCCTCGATGGCACGCCGTAACGCCTCGATCGCCTGCAGGCCCTGAATATATGAACCCCAGATGTAGGTGTCCGGAGGCGATTGATCCTTGCCGTGCTGGTCATACAACTGCAGAAACCGGTCCATGGTGGCACTGGGCTCACCCCAGTAGGGCAGTCCGGTGATCAGATGGAAGTTGGTAAAAATACTTGCCGGGATCACGTTCGGGTCAAAAAAGCGATCGATCCACGACGGCGTATTGCCGAACCACTGTGGCGCGTAGTCGAGCTGGGCGGCGGCGCCGAGAATCGGGCCGGTCGCACTGGGCAGCGTACTGAGCATGACATGCGTCGCGCCTGCCTGTTTGAGGGCACTGACCGCAGCGGTGTAGTCCGCCTGACCCGGTGCGTAGGTTTCCTCCGCGACCACGGTCACCCCGTGGTGCGCGGCCGCCTTGCGCCATCCATCCAGGCCATCCTTGCCGTAGTCATCCTGCTGGTAGATCACACCGGCCCGGATGGATGCTGGGTCTTCTGCAGAAGCCACCACGTAATCCATCGCCCGCATGGCCTCGAAGGTGTATGAAGGGCCGAAGGGTGGGGTGTATTTGAATTCAGCCATCTTGGAAGAGAACGACGCCGGGAATGCCACAATCTGGTGGCGCTCGAGCATGGGCCGCAGTGGCAGCGTGTTGGGTGTGCCGAAGCTGGTGATCAGGAAGAGGATGTCGTCCCGGATCTCATTGAACATCTGCACGGAGCGCTGCGGGTTATAGCCATGATCGCGCTCCACCAGTTCGATTTTCCAGCCATCCGGCAGCAGGCCGGACTGGCCGCTGTTGATGTGCGCCACCAGCACGCGTTTGCCCACGGCGTATGGTTTGCCGATCACACCGGCCGGGCCGCTTTCCCCGTTCAGGGCACCCAATCGGATGACTTTCCTGTCCCAGTCCACGCCGGGCACCGGCTTGCGTTCCTGCGCTGCCGGCTGCCCCGCGCCACCCGTCGCCTGGGCGTTGCGCTGCGCCGATTCGTCCGATTCTCCCGAACAGGCGGCCAGCATCAGTGTGACCACGGTCAGTATCCCGGTGCGCAGGTAGGACATCATGTGCGGTTCCTCAGTGGCTTGATTTTTTTAGGTTTTCGGCATCAAGGTTCTACACCAAACGGGTCGGAATGACCAGTGAAATGCGCCGTTCCCGGGGTGCAGGCCGCGCTATTTTTCTTTCATGATCATGAAGTCCCCGAGCCGGTCCTCGGTCAGGCGTTCCACGTGCATGCTGACCAGTCCGTCGTCCGGGCGCTGGGCGTGCAGGGCTGCGAAAAGCTCCTGCGCTTTCGGGTCGCCGGCTGCCATGCGCTCGTAGGCCACGTTGTACTCGGTGTCCTCCGTTTCCAGATCGGGGCGCGGCTCGTACACCTTCAGTGGGCGTTTCTTGCCCTTCAGGACCAGGCGACCAACCGGCCGCAGGACAACCTGCACCGGTTCCACGCAGGCTTCGAGCGTGTGCTCTGACACGCACATGTGTGTGCCGAGTTGTTTGTTGACGGATTCCAGCCGGGCCGCGGTATTGATGGCGTCCCCGAGTGCGCGGTAATCGAACATGGCGGTGCCCCCGAAGTTGCCGATAATGACCTCGCCGGAATTGATGCCGATACGGGTCATGCCGAAGGGAATCCCTTCCGCCTTCTTACGGCGGTGGAAGTCTGTGGCATAGCGGTCCAGCGCCAGCGCGCAGCGGATCGCGCGGTCCGCGTGGTCCTCCTGCTGCACGGGTGCGGAGAACATGATGGCCAGTGCATCGCCGATGATACGGTCGAGCGTGCCTTCGTGTTCGAAGATGATCTGGATCATGTCATCGAGATACTGGTTGAGCAGGCCA
This sequence comes from Pseudomonadales bacterium, assembly GCA_041637915.1. Classification (GTDB taxonomy): domain Bacteria; phylum Pseudomonadota; class Gammaproteobacteria; order Pseudomonadales; family JBFGWM01; genus JBFJWR01. The sequence continues at coordinate 6,362 of JBFKXW010000108.1, forward strand.
ATGGCATCGGCTGGGTCCATGCCCTCCATGAGCGGCGTAAAGCCGGCCAGATCGGTGAACACGAAACTGCAGGTCCGCCTGTGGCCGCCGATTTCCAGGGCGCCGGGGTGGGAGATCAGATGCTCCACCAGATTGGGGGAGACGTAATGTGCGAACGCATCCCGGACCATTTCCTCATGTTGCTCGCTGGCTTGGTGCTTGATGATTTCGCAGACGATGAAAGCAAGCGCCATGGACAGGACTGGGATCAGCGGATCGATCAGCAGCAAGCGCTGGGTGAACATGGTCCAGCAGAAATAGGACAGCCCCAGCAGTGCGAATACCCACAGGAGGACAGCCAGTACGGTGCGGGTCAGCAGGGTGGTCAGTCCGACCAGCAGGCTGCCGACAATGAGGGTCATCAGTTCCACCGTGAGGGCCCAGTCCGGGCGCTGCAGGGCCTGTCCGGCCAGTTGTTGCTCCAGAAACTGGGCATGCGCCTCGACCCCGGGGATCACGCCACCCATGGGGCTGAAGCGCAGATCCAGCAGCCCCTGGGCGGTGGCACCGATCAGGAAAATCTTGCCGGCTATCTCCTCCCGCGGCACCCCCCCCTCCAGCAGCTGCCAGATCGGGATGGTGCGTTCCGCTGTCGGCCGCGTGAAATACACCCATGCCTCCCCATTCGGGGTGGTAGGCACGGTGATCTGTCCGGTGCGGATGGCCACGGTACCCGCCGCGGGCGGTTCCCGGGTGATCACCCGGTAGCCACCCGCCTGCTGCCCGACGCGGAGCGACTCCATGGCGAGGGACGGGTACAGCGTGCCGCCAATGTTGACGAGCAGTGGGACGCGCCGCACGACGCCATCCAGATCGGGGATGAAGTTGACTGCACCATACCCTTCTGCAGATTTTTCGAGCAGTGGGATGGCGCGTACGGACTGGTTGAACAGGTGCAGGAAGGGCGCTGGATCCTCGCCGCGCACGATGACGCTGGCGTGGTTGGGCGGCAGTTCGCCCGGTGATTCGACGTATTCTCCGGCATGCCCCAGCACTACGCCGCCACCGCTGATGGCATCCGCAAAAATGCGGTCGTGGTCAGGCAGCGCACGGATCATGTCCCGCGTGCGGCTGGGAACACGCCAGGTCGCGGCTACATTGGCGGGTGATGTGCGGTCCGGCTCAGCAAACATGACATCAAAGGTCACGGCTGCAGCCCCATGGCTGCGTAGCTTCTCGACCAGTTCCGCCAGCAGGGTTCGCGGCCACGGCCACTGACCCAGCCGTTCCAGGCTGGCCTCATCGACGGCGGCAATGCGGACCGGATGGTTTCCGTACTCGCGTGGATGCCAGCGCTGGAACTGGTCGAAACTGGCATTGCGCATGGCGCGTGCCATGACCGGGTCCCACACGTAAAAGGCCGTCATCGAGGAGATCGTGACCAGCAGCAGAGCAAGCCCGATCAGCGTCGTGCGAAGCTGGTCTTTCATCCTGTGGCAGCATAGTATGCGACGCAGCCGCTGTCTCGATCCGCAGCATTCAAAAATGGGTCCGGCGGCGCGCAATCGGCTAAACTATTGAAAGCGCAGGGGCCATTTGCCCCGATCCACGGAGATTCAGTCATGCGAATCATCAGAATACTAGCGGCAGTCTGCCTCTTCAGTATGCCCGGCCTCGTTTGGGCTGAAGGAATTGGCGTCATCAAGAAACTGGGCGGAGGCGTGCAGGTCGTGCGAGACGGCGAGACCCGTCCGGCGACG
>JBFKXW010000109.1:0-8061 GCA_041637915.1 Pseudomonadales bacterium
ATGCGCGATGCCTCCTTGGCAGTGCTGCGCGAGATCGGTGTCGAGACCGGCGGCTCCAATGTCCAGTTCGCCATCAACCCCGCCGATGGTCGGATGGTGGTGATCGAGATGAACCCGCGGGTTTCGCGCTCCTCGGCGCTGGCATCCAAGGCGACCGGGTTCCCGATCGCCAAGGTGGCTGCCAAGCTGGCTGTGGGGTACACGCTGGATGAATTGCGCAATGAAATCACCGGCGGCCTGGTGCCAGCATCCTTCGAGCCGACCATCGACTACATCGTCACCAAGATTCCGCGCTTCGCATTCGAGAAGTTCCCGCAGGCAGAAGCGGTGCTGCACACGCAGATGAAGTCAGTCGGTGAGGTGATGGCGATTGGCCGCACGTTCCAGGAGTCGCTGCAGAAGGCGATCCGTGGTTTGGAGGTCGGGCAGTGTGGGCTGGAACCACACCTGGATCTGAAACAGGAACCGGACCTGAACAACCGCATCCGGCACGAGCTGCAGACCCCCGGGCCCTCGCGCCTGTGGTACGTGGCGGACGCGTTTCGGGCCGGGCTTTCCCTGGAAGAGGTGCACGAATACAGCCACATCGACCCCTGGTTCCTGGATCAGATCGAGGATCTCGTTTCTGTCGAGCAGGACGTGTCCACGCTGGCACTGGAAAATATGGATGCAGCGCGCCTGCTGGAGCTGAAGCGCAAGGGGTTCAGTGATGAACGCCTGGCGCAGCTGATCGGTCGCACGGAGGAGGAGGTGCGGCAGTACCGGGAAGCACTGGACATCCGTCCCTCCTACAAGCGTGTGGACACCTGTGCAGCGGAATTTGCGGCCAGCACAGCGTACATGTACTCCACGTATGAACCCTATTGTGAAGCGCGACCCACGGGGCGTGATTCCATCATGGTGCTGGGCGGTGGCCCGAACCGGATTGGCCAGGGCATCGAATTCGACTACTGCTGCGTGCACGCCGCGCTGGCGATGCGGGAGGATGGCTACGAGACCATCATGGTCAACTGCAATCCCGAGACCGTATCCACCGATTACGATACGTCAGACCGGCTCTACTTCGAGCCCGTCACGTTGGAAGACGTGATGGCCATTGTGCACGTCGAGCAGCCCAAGGGTGTGATCGTGCAGTTTGGCGGGCAGACGCCGCTGAAGCTTGCCAACGCCCTCGCGGAGGCCGGGGTGCCGATTATCGGGACCTCTCCGGATGCGATCGACCGGGCCGAGGACCGCGAACGCTTCCAGCAGATGATCGAGAAACTCAATCTGCTGCAGCCTCCCAACGGCACGGTGCGCACCGTCGAAGATGGGAAAGCGCTGGCGGCCCGGATCGGCTATCCCCTGGTCGTGCGGCCCTCCTACGTGCTTGGCGGGCGAGCGATGGAGATCGTCTACAACGAGGAAGAACTGAGCCGCTACATGCACGAGGCCGTGGTTGTTTCTGCAAAGAACCCGGTGCTGCTTGACCGCTTCCTGGACGATGCCGTGGAGGTGGACGCGGACGCGGTATCCGACGGCAGGGAAGTGGTGATCGGCGGCATGATGGAACACATCGAGCAGGCTGGCGTCCATTCGGGCGATTCCGCCTGCTCTCTGCCGCCTTACTCGCTGTCCGCGAGCGTGCAGGACCAGATGCGGGAGCAGGTCGTTGCCATGGCCCGTGAACTCGGTGTTGTCGGCCTGATGAATGTCCAGCTTGCGGTGCAGGGTGAGAAGGTCTTTGTCTTGGAAGTGAATCCGCGGGCGTCCCGAACGGTCCCGTTTGTTTCCAAATGTATCGGAACCTCGCTGGCGAAGATCGCGGCACGCTGCATGGCGGGCACGCCGTTATCGGATCAGGGTTTCACCCAGGAAGTGATCCCTCGTTTTTACAGCGTGAAGGAAGCTGTGTTCCCATTCAGCAAGTTCCCCGGTGTCGACCCGATCCTTGGCCCGGAAATGAAATCCACCGGGGAGGTGATGGGTGTCGGGGACAGTTTTGCGGAGGCGTTTCAGAAGTCTCAGAAGGGCGCCGGCATCAATCTGCCCATCGACGGCTGTGCGTTTGTGAGTGTTCGTGACGGTGACAAGGAGCGGGTCGTGGAACTGGGTCGTGTCCTGCTGGAGCTTGGCTTCACGCTCGCGGCCACGCGGGGCACCGCGCGCGTTCTCAAGGAAGCCGGCCTGGCGGTGGAGCAGGTCAACAAGGTCGCGGAAGGACGTCCGCATGTCGTTGACATGTTGAAGAACGACGAAATCTCCCTGATCGTCAACACCACCGAGGGCAAGCAGGCGATTGCAGATTCCTATACCATTCGCCGCACGGCTCTGCAGAGCAAGGTCAGCTACGTCACAACGCTGGCTGGTGCATTTGCCGCCTGTGAGGCGATCAAGTTTGGTGAAGAGAAGGCTGTGCGCAGATTGCAGGATCTGCACGCAAGCCAGTTATCCTGAAGGTTTTTCCGAATGAACAAGCATCCCATGACGCAGCGTGGTGCGGACGCGCTGAATGAAGAATTGTCCCGACTGAAGTCGCAAGACCGGCCGCGGGTCATCAAGGCGATCGCGGAAGCGCGCGAGCATGGTGATCTCAAGGAGAACGCCGAGTATCACGCCGCGAAAGAGCAGCAGGGCTTTATCGAAGGGCGCATTGCCGAGATTGAAGGCAAGCTCTCCCATGCGCAAATTATCGATGTCACCCGGATCGAAAATACCGGCAAGGTGATTTTCGGTTCGACGGTCGGCCTGGTGGACTGCGAAACCGAAGACGAAAAGCGCTATCAGATTGTTGGTGACGACGAGGCTGATGCAGGCGCCGGGCGCATTTCGGTCAATTCGCCGATCGCGCGCGCGCTCATCGGCAAGGAACAGGGCGACTACGTCACCGTTCAGACGCCTGGTGGTTCCGTCGAATACGAAATCGACTCCGTCGAGCACATCTGATTCCGGCTGGCCCGACCTCACGCAGTGTTGTAGGGGCGGCGCCAGCCGCGAGAGCACTTTTCCCGTCGGTTGCTGTTCCGGCGCCACCAGAAGAAGGCTCACAGTGGGTGGGTCCTTCCCCGCTCAACGGCCTGCCGCTGCCGGCTGCGCCAGAATCCAGAGTCCGAACACGGTCAGACCCATCATCAGCACAAGCAGCGGCAACTGGCTGGCGATCAGTCGTCTACGTCCGGTTTCCCGCGGCATCAATTGTAATGCTGCGAAGTGCGCGAGCAGCACGCCGATCAGGTGGCCCAGTAGGATGAGTGCCACCTGCACGTTCCAGACGGTCGCGGCGTCCGGGTACAACGGTCGGGCAAACCAGTGCAACGTGCCGAACAGGTCCCAGCCGCGACCGAGGGGGTCGGAGAGCAGCGGGATCACCTTCAGGCCCTGCACCTGCAACAGCGTGAAGTAATGTGCGGCGTGGTAAACAACTGCAATCGGTACCAGCGACATGCCGAAGGCCAGCAACCAGTCACGGATGGAATGCCTGCTCAACGAGATCCAGCGTGCCAGCAGCAACGAGGCTTCGTACAGCAACAGGTACCAGAACGGGGCCAACACCAGCCCGACGCCATGATAGACCTTGAAGGCCCCCTGCAGGAGCGAGACTGCCTGCGCCGGGTTGGCGGCGATCGCACCAGCCAGCGCGTTACGCAGGAAGGACCAGCTCATCTCCAGCCAGGCAACCATTGACTGCAAACCGTCGAAGGCTGTGGATGCCAGCATGAACAGTATGAACACCAGTTGGGATGTGCCGTCCGTGCGGGCGCGGAGCAGGCCTGCCATCGGGAGGCGCAGCAAGAGCTTGCCTCCCTGGCAATGCACGGGCGCGAGATGCGAGACCAGGTGGAACAGCACGGAGAAGAACTCGCCGTAACGTAGCCAGTGCCGTGTGCCCCACAGGGCAGAACCCACCAGGTTGATGAAGACGTACGCCAGCAACAACTGCGCCGTCGCCCGGGGCGCTCCGGCACCATAGAGCTCAAACCAGATGAAGGCCATGTACAGCAACAGGGCCGGCAGGTAGCCCCAGCGCGCCGGATTGCGCAGGCAGCCGGCAAACAGGGCTGGCGCCAGCCGGGCAGCCCCAAGGCACAGGGTGCGCCAGGGATTCAGCGGGTCGAGCAGGTTGCCGAATAGCACGTGGGCGTAATAGAAACCGAGCACGAACACCACCCAGAAACCCGTCATGCTGAAATTGAGATAGGGGTTCTGATGGCCCAGCAGCCCGCCGCCGATGGCGAGCGCCAGCAGTGCGAGCCCGAGCGATTGCAGTACCCACCGGACGCCCGGCAGCCAGCGGGAATCCCGCAGTACCCGCATTTCCCGCTCGGTGGAGAGCCGCGCGAGCGCCGGAGACCGTAAGACCCACACCACCACAAGAAACGAGATCAACAGCGCGAGAGCCGCGCCGGCCTGGTAATAAATCACCGGTACAGGCGGGGTATAGGTGCTTCCGAATACATGCGCCTGCGCCAACTCCACCTGGATCAGGAAACCCAACGGAATCAGCCGTTTTGCGGTCTGCAGCAGGACCGGGCAGTGAATGCCCGTTCGTTCAGTTTTCGTCCAGTGCATACTTGGATACTATGGCTCACTGCGCCGTATCGAGAATCGCCCGTGCACTATAGGAATGTTTTCCGGCTTCTGTCGCTGATCGCGGCGTCGTTCCTCGCGCCATCCGTGTCTGCGGTGGATGTGGACGCTGTCTGTCTGGAAACGCGTGGCGACGGCTCGGTATTCGATCATTGTGCGGCCACGCCCCCATTGAAGGCCGGTTGTCTCAACCCCGAGGACAATCCGGAACCCGCGGGCCTGCAGGGTCGTCGTTACACCGGCACATTTTCGCAGGATCAGGCCACGTTGGGTCATTTGCAGGGTGGTGGTCGGCCTGAAAATCAGGGCGTGGAGGTGGACATCACCTGCAATACGAAACGCATTGCGGCCTTCACCACGACCAGCAAGGTGCTCCACGAGGCAACCGGCGGCATGGTATCCGCCGACGAGGTTTTGCCGTTGGGCTCGGTGGGCGGATTCCGGACCCATCGTTATCTGGACGAGCAGGGCAACGAGTGTGCGTTCTACGACACCCAGTTGCTGGTCGGCACCAGCCTGGGCGATCTGGAGGGTGGCGTGAATGTGTTGCGGGTCGAGCGTCCTGACGAGGACTCTGTGCAACTGTCACTGACCAGCGTGCTGAAATCGGCGGCCATGATGTCGCCGCATGAGTCGCTCGTGATCAGTCAGGAGCGCGGTGTGCTGGCCGCCGTGCTGGGCAACCCGGCCCTGGGTCCGGGCGTGGTGGATGTGTATTCCCTGGAAGAGGGTCCGGGCGGCTGCACGCTGCCCATGCTGAAAGCGAGCGCCCCGGTGGGCGTATTCGGTCACGAAGGTGCGCTGTCCCCCGACGGCCGTGTGTTCTATGCCGCTTCGCCGGCAACCCCCACACTGACAGCAGTCGATATCAGCAATCTGAGTGCGCCGGTCCCGATCTGGACTGGGGAATACTGCTCCCATGGGCTGATGATCAGTGAGGACGGAAATACCGCATTTCTGTCCCACAACGCGGGGACCTGTCGTGGCGGCGGATATCAGAACGGCTTTGAATCCATTCCGATCTTCGGCCCGGCCTTTGCCGGGTCGGGCAGCCTGGATATTTCCGGCAAGGACCGAAATGGTTTCCTGGTGCTGGATGTCTCCGACATCAACACGGCCGCCGGTACCGGAGGCAGTGTCGCTGACCCGTTTCCCTCTCGCTTTGGCGAGCAGGACTATAACCCGCCGGAACGCCGGCAGCTGTCGGGCGAGCCGCAGGTGCCGGAAGAGATCGGTTTTGTCAGCTGGCCCAATGTCACCGTGCCACAGAACGCCCTTCCGGTGCGGATCCAGGGCAAGCCCTACGTGATCGAGGTGGACGAATATGCAGCCGATACACAGTACGGCACGGTGGGCCAGACCGGGAGCGCGGCGATTGTTGGCGGCGCACGCATCATCGGGTTCCGCGGCAGCGCGCTGTCCGAATATGCCAACCCGTTCGTTCTCTCCAATTTGCGGCTGGCGGTGCATCATCCGGAGAACCGGGCTGCCCTGGCCAATGACCCGGGGGCACAGCCCGCCATACAGGGCTATGCTGCGCATTACTGTGCAGTGCCCACGCGTGACAACCCGACCATTGTGGCTTGCAGCATGATTGTTTCTGGCCTGCGCGTTTTTGATATCCGCAATCCGGCCAAGCCGGTCGAAACGGCTTACTTCAATGCTGCGATTCCGCGTCGCGCGACGCCGTACGTCACGGCCAGTAATTTTGCGATGTCTGCGCCTGCTTTTGTCCCGGAGCGCAAGGAAATCTGGTACACCGATGGATTGAGCGGTTTCTATGTCCTGCGACTCAATGACGCCGGCTGGCCGGATTGGAACGACAGTCGCACGGGACGTGAGCAGGGCCGCAGGAACGCGAAAGGCAGAAAAAACTGATGACCGGGGCAGGGCCCAAAAGCCCTGCCAAAGCAATTGTGCTACGAGAGAGCATTTCATGAATCACACGCAGAGTTTCTCCTCCCATCCTGTTCTGATCCTGCTTCTGGCCATGCTCCTGCAGGCGCCGGGAAGCGTCCTGGCAGCACCGACGCCACAGGCCACCCAGGTGCTGGCGGGCTGCGCCGAAGGCGATCGTCCCGAGCCGGAGATGCAGGGCCGGCGCTACACCGGGAGTTTCACGCAGGACCAGGCCTATCTGGGTCATCAGCCGGATGGACGCCCCGCCGGCAGTGACGTGGATATCACCTGCAATACGCGCGAACGGGCCAACTTCACGTTGCGCGGCAGCAACACCGGCCTCGATCCGACTGGCACCGTGGGTGGCTTCAAGACGCATCGTTTTATCGACGCGCAGGGGCAGGAATGTGCGATTTACGATTCCACGCTGCTGTATCCATCGAATATTTTCGATCTGGAAGGGGGCGTGAATGTGTTGCGCGTGACGCGCGATGCGGGCGGCCAACCCTCGTTGGGTTATGCAACGACGCTCCGCACGCCGGCAATGCTGTCTCCGCACGAGTCGCTGGTGCTGTCACAGGAACGCGGACTGCTGGCCGCGGTGCTGGGGAACCTGTCCCTCGGGCCCGGCGTGGTGGACGTCTACGATGTGCAGGCCGACTGCACGAATCCGGCGCTGCACGCCAGTGCACCGGTGGGCGTGTTCGGGCACGAAGGCGGCATGACGCCGGACGGCAGTATTTTCTGGTCGGCCTCACCTTCCACCCCGACGTTAACAGCCGTTGATATCACGGAACCCTTTCAGCCCCGGCCGATCTGGACCGGCCCGTATTCGGTGCACGGCCTGAACATCAGCGCGGATGGCAATACCGCTTATCTGGCCTACACGCCGCGCGACGAGGATGAGAGCCAGTTCAAGGAGCAGGGCAGCGGCCTGTTGATCCTGGACGTCACGGAAATCAACGCCGCAGCCGGTGATTTGTCCAAGTTAGGAAACCCGCTGCCGGGTCAGGATCCCACCGGTGTGACCAGTGAGCCGCAGGTCCGTGAAATCGGTTACGTCACCTGGGAGAACGTCACGATCCCGCAGAATGCCATTCCCGTGAAGATTCAGGGCCGCGAGTACGTGATCGAGGTGGATGAGTTCTCCAAGGCTGCCGACAACAGTGGCAGTGCGGCGGCGCACGGACCCCGGGTGGGAGCCGGTCGCATTATTGATATCGAAGATCCGGTCAACCCGCGGGTGGTGTCAGACCTGCGCCTCGCCGTGCACGAGCCGGAGAACCGGGACGGGATTGCCAATGATCCGGGTGCACAGTTCGCCGCGCAGGGGTATGCCGGGCATTACTGCGCGGTGCCGACCCGCGACAACCCGACCATCGCGGCCTGTAGCATGATCGTATCCGGGTTGCGCATTTTCGACATCCGCGACCCGGAGTTTCCAGTGGAAGTGGGCTATTTCAATCCGCGCCTGCGACCGCGCCTGACGCCGTACTTCACCGCCAGTAACTGGGCCATGTCCGCCCCTGCGTTCGCGCCAGAACACCAGGAAATCTGGTATACGGACGGTTTCAGCGGTTTCCATATCATTCAGGC
>JBFKXW010000110.1:0-7990 GCA_041637915.1 Pseudomonadales bacterium
GCTGGCGCCCCCCCACAAGAAAATGAACCTGCTGTCGCTGCGCCCGGGTCTGAACGGGCTGTTCACGGCCCATACGTTCGTGAACTACTGCAATCTGTCGGCGATTTCCGTCCCGGTGCCCCGCTGCCGCGACCAGCGCACCGGGCTGGTTCCGGGCATCATGCTGGCCTGCGCGCCCGGCGCAGAAGCGCGCCTGCTGGATGCGGCGGCGGCTGTCGAGGCCGCCCAGTTGCCGGGGTCAGGCTGAACGAAATTGCCATACCGAACTATAATTGGGCACCTTGATCCTGCAACCGGCTGGAGTCGTCATGGCTGACAAAGAATTTGATCTCATCGTTTTCGGGGCCACCAGCTTCGTTGGACAGATCCTGTGCGATTACCTGATGAAGCGCCACGGGGCGGATGGTGAGGTTCGCTGGGCCATGGCCGGCCGTTCGGCCGCCAAACTGAAACAGGTACGAGACGCGCTGGGCAATGGGGCGGAAGCCATTGAGATGATCGTTGCCGACGCGGACGACAAAAAAGCGCTGACCGCCATGTGTGCCCGTGGACGCGTCATCATTTCCACAGTGGGACCGTATGCACTATACGGCTCCACACTGGTGGGAGTCTGCGCGAACACCGGCACCGACTACTGCGACCTCACCGGAGAGGTGCAGTGGATCCGCAAGATGATCGATGCGCATGAAGCGGCAGCCCGCAAGTCGGGCGCCCGGATCATTCATTGCTGCGGATTTGACTCCATTCCTTCCGACCTCGGCGTGATGTTCCATCAGCAACAGGCTACGGAGCGTTTTGGTCAGCCCAGTGGCCACGTTCGGATGCGGGTAAAACGCATGCGCGGCGCGGCCTCGGGAGGCACCGTCGCCAGCATGATGAACATCAGCCGGGAAGCCGCTCAGGACGCCGACCTGCGTCGCGCGCTGGCCGACCCCTACCTGTTGTGCCCGAAGAACGGCGCGGCACGCGTGCGTCAGGACTCCATGAACAAGGTGGTCTACGACGAGGAAAACAAGAACTGGACTGCACCGTTCGTCATGGGCGCCATCAACACCCGGGTGGTACTGCGCTCCAACGCACTGCAGGATCACGCCTACGGGCAGGAGTTCCGCTACGACGAGGCCATGTTCACTGGCAAGGGTATCGGCGGCAGCGTCCGTGCCGGCGGCATGGCCGCCGGGCTGGGCGCGTTCTTCGCGGGTGCAGCGTTTCCGCCTACGTCCTGGCTGCTTAACAAGGTCGTTCCCCAACCGGGCGAGGGACCCTCACCGGAAGAACAGAAAAACGGCATGTTCGATCTGCGCTTCTACAGCAAGTCCGCTTCCGGTGGCACGCTGGAAACCCAGGTGACGGGTGATCGCGACCCGGGCTATGGCTCCACCGCAAAGATGCTCGGTGAAGCCGGCCTGATTCTGGCTGGCCTCCGGCCCGAAGACCGCAAGGGCGGCTTCTGGACACCATCCACCGCGCTCGGTAACGACCTGCTCGAAAACCTGACGCAACACGCCGGCCTGGCCTTCAACGTCGTGCGCTAGGCCGGTCTGCGCCCGGGCGGGAGCACGCCTAGGGTTCGCCCAGTTTCGTGCGAATCATCCGGCGACGCCCCTCATCGGCGACCGGAAACTGCTCCAGGCGGGGCGTCTGCAGGCCGCGTTGCCAGACTTTGCGGGCAGGCGCACCCTCTCCTTCCCCGGCGAGAAATTCGCCCAGGAAGAAGTAGGCGTCCAGATTGTCGGGATTCATCCGGATGGCCTTTTCCAGAAATTCGCGTGCCTTGTCGTCATCGCCAAAGCCCAACGGCCAACCCGGCACCCGGTAGTACAAGGTACCCAGCGTGACCCAGGCGGCACCACGCAACGCGCCCGGATCCCTGTTGATGGCTTCCTCCAAGAGGGCTCGCGCGCGCTTTGCCTGTTGAAGCGCCACAAATTTGCCGGCCTTCTCCGCCCAGGCACTGCGTGCCACCGCCTCCAGAATCAGCGGTTCCGCGCGCGATGGATATTGCCTGCGCAACCTCTCTGCGCCGGCAATGACCGGCTGCATGCCCGACTCGCGGGCCGCGTCCGGCTGCAGGTAGTACACCTCCGACCACTGCCGGTAGATGGAGGCAAGGCTCTCCTCCAGCCCGCGCGGCATAACAGCGTCCGCGCCGGCCCCGGCGGCATGTAACCACCCAAGCAGGGCGAGGAAGACCGCGACGCTGCCTTGCGTTCTTCGCATGTTTCACCGCTCTGCTTCGATAATGGCCACGTCCAGTATAGGGCGCGCTCAGCCCACGTCCGTTCGAAAGGCCACCACATGATCAATGGTCAACACGATGCCGATCTGCTCGCCGATGGCATGATCATGATGCGAAGGAACCAGCGCGAGCACCTGCTGACCGGTATCGAACTGCAGCGTGTAGAGAAACTCAGCGCCACGAAATGCCTTGCGGACCACGCGCGCTTTCAGGGAACTGTCATCATCGTGCTGAATATCATCCGGCCGGATCAGGACCTGCACCTGCGCACCGGCAGGCAATCGGTCACAGCGCGCTCCATCGCATTCGTTCTCTTCGATCCCGGAGAGCACCCCCAGTTCGGTGACCACATCCCCGTCCGGGTTCACGGCGCCCGGCATGAACACACCCTGACCGATGAAATCCGCCACGAACCGGTCACGCGGCTGGTGATAGAGCGCATACGGTGAATCCCACTGCAGAATCCGCCCTTCATTCAGCACCCCGACCCGGTCTGCCAGTGCAAACGCCTCGTGCTGGTCATGGGTGACAATCAGCGTGGTGATCTGTTCATGGCGCAGGATGTCCCGCACTTCCAGCGAGAGCTTTTCGCGCAGCTCAACGTCCAGGCTGGAGAAGGGCTCATCGAGCATCAGCAGGCGGGGTCGGGGCGCCAGCGCCCGGGCCAGGGCAACCCGTTGCTGCTGCCCGCCGGACAATTCGTGCGGATAAGCTCCTGCCTGCGCGCGCAATCCGACCAGTTCCAGCATCTCATCCACGCGCTTCGCCCGGGCTACCCGGTCCAGATGCCGCAGACCGAAGGCGACATTCCGCTGCACATTGAGATGGGTGAAGAGCGCATAGTCCTGAAATACGATGCCCACCTTGCGTCGCTCTGCGGACCGGTGCACACCCTGTCCGCTGACCACTTCTCCGGCCAGCCGGACGACCCCCCCCTGCAGAGGCAGAAAGCCGGCAACGAGTCGAAGCACCGTCGTCTTGCCGCAACCGGACGGCCCCAGCAGACAGCCAATCTGACCCGGCTCGAGCTGGAACGTGATCTCCGCGAGCACCGGCTGTCCCGACCACGCATGCCGCACCGACTCAAGCGCGAGCATGATCACCACCGCGCGTCAGCAGAATCACCGGCAGCAGGCCGACCAACACGATCAGGACCGCCGGTAAGGCAGCCCGTTCCCACTCCCCTTCCGAAGTCATCTCGAAGACACGGACAGAAAGCGTGTCCCAACCGAACGGACGGGTCATCAGGGTGATCGGCAGTTCTTTCATGATCTCTACAAATACCAGTGCCAGTGCCGTGAACAGGCTGCCGCGCAGCAACGGCAGGTGCAGTTGCCGTACCCTGCGCAAAATACCCGCCCCCAGCGACTGGGCCGCCTCATCCACAGAAAAAGGCACCTGCCCCAGACCCGCCTCGACCGGCCCCAACGCGACGGCAAGAAAACGCGCCGAATACGCACAAAGCATGACCCAAATCGTGCCCTGCAGCAGCGCGCCCACGTGCCATCCAAGCAGCGATTCCAGCGCCCCGCTCAGCCAACGGTCGAGCGCCGCCAGCGGAATATACACGCCGACTGCAAGCACCGTCCCGGGCAGCGCATACCCGGAGCCGGCGAAACGCACCGTGGTCCGCAAGGCCCAGGTGGGGTGCAGGCGCCGCGAATAGGCCAACGCCAGCGCCAGCACAGTCACCAGCAGACAGCCCATCGCAGCAAGGGAAAACGAATGCCAGGCAAACCCCCAATAGCGTGCATCCAGATCGCCCAGCCCCCGGCGCGTTGCCCACAACAGGAGTTGCCCGAACGGCACGATGAAACCCAGAAAAAAGACCAGACCACAGAACAGCGTGGCCGCCATGCCCTGGCGCTTCGACAGGCGAATCGTGCCGGTGACAGCGCGCGGGCGCTCCGCGGCAAATCGCTTGCGGCTGCGCAAGGCACGCTCGAGGATCAGCAGACAAAGCACCAGCAGCACCAGAATCGATGCCAGTTGCGAGGCTGCCGGCAGCGAGAACAGGGAAAACCAGGCCTGGTAGATCGCCGTCGTGAAGGTGTCGTAATTGAACACCGCCATGGTGCCGAAATCTGCCAGCGTCTCCATCAAGGCCAGCAGCACACCTGCCGCAATGGCCGGCCACGCCATCGGCAGCGCAACCCGCAGGAATGCCTGCCAGCGATTGACGCCCAGGGACTGCGCCACCTGCACCAGATTCAGCCCTTGCTGCCGGAAGGCATTTCGGGCGATGAAATACACATATGGATACAGGGCCAGCGTCATCACGAAAATCACACCCCCGCGCGCGCCCCACGACGGCAGGTTCGAAACCCCCCACTGTGTACGCAACCAGGTCGGCACTGTGCCCGTTACATCAAACAGGCCCAGCCAGGCGAAGCCGGTCACGTAGGCCGGAATTGCCATCGGCAACAGCAACATCCAGGAGAACAGGCGGCGACCGGGAAACTCACACACGGCGACCAGCCAGGCGAGCGCCACGCCGATCAGGGCGACCCCGGTCCCCACACCGAGCACCAGCCAAAAGGTATTTTCCAGAAGCCTTGGCAGCGTATGCGTGCGCAGGTGCGCGAAAATCTCCGTTTCCGGGTGCAGCCAGGCACTGAAGACGACCAGCACCGGGACCAGCGTCACGAGGGCAATGGGTGTCACCACCCACCAGACGCTCCGATTCGGCGTGCGCAGGGGAATGCGACGGGGGGAGCCGGCGACTGCAATGCTCATGTGCAGTGCAACACCGGCAACCGCTCCTGTGTGCTGGCGCGTTCGAACACGCCTTGCGGCTGTGTCACATCAGCGATATCCGGCCCGATCCATCAGCATGACGGCCTGCGCCTGCAGGCGACCGGCTTCGGACACGTTCAGGGCATTGGCCCGATAGTCACCCCAGGAGGCGACCAGCGGGTGTCGCTGCACCTGCGGACTGGCCGGGTACTCCAGATTCACATCGGCATAAACCGCCTGCGCAGTCGGTGAGGATAACCACTCCAGCAGTTGGACCGCCTGTGCACGGCGACGGCTGTGCACGGTGACCCCTGCACCCGAAACATTCACATGCACACCGGTGTCCGGCTTTGCGGCATCCTGATTGGGCCAGAAGGTGGCCAGCGGGAGGTTCGGATCATCGCGCAGCAGGCGCCCGAGATAATAGGTATTCACGACCGTGACATCACAGACACCGGAGGCCACCGCCTGCAGGGCCTTGGTGTCGTCTGACAGCGGCTCGACGGCGAGATTCGCCACCCAGCCGCGCACCATGCGCTCCGTTTCTGCCTCGCCGTGCTCGGCCAGCAGCATCGCGACCAAGGACTGGTTGTAGACCTTCTTCGACGTGCGCAGACAGAGCCGGCCCTTCCACTTTGCGTCCGCGAGACCTTCGTAACTCACCAACTCACCGTCCTGGACACGGTTCGGGTTGTACACCAGGGTCCGGGCGCGAACGGAGAGACCGAACCAGCGATTGGACGGGTCGCGCAGATGTGCCGGAATATTCTGTGTCAGAGCATTCGATTCGACCGCCTGCAGCAGGCCGCGCTCTGCTGCCTGCCAGAGATTGCCGGCATCTACCGTGATCAACAGGTCAGCAGGGGTCGAAGCGCCCTCGGCGAGCAGTCGGGCCATCAGCGGACCGGCCTTGTCCGTGATGTACCGAATCTCCTGGCCGGTTTCCTTCGTGTAAGCATCGAAGAGCGGCTTGATCAACTGCTCGTTCCGCGCCGAGTACACCACCAACGGCTCCGCTGCTGCAGCCAGCGGCGTGCTCAGCAGGGCGACCACTGTCATGCACGCCGACACTGTGTTTCGGAAAATGTTCATACTGCCTCTGACCTGTCTGTTCCACGGGAATGACCCTTCCTGCCGATGATAGTGCAAATGAGAACACTTATCATTACTATTCAATCCCGCCAGACGGGATAAACTCCCTTCACCTGCCGCTGACCAGCCCCGGCCATCATGGAATCAGACGAACTTTACGCAGAACCACTCTCGAGCATTGTGGATTTCCGCTTCGACGAGTCCGTTGCCCGCGTGTTTCCGGACATGCTGCGCCGTTCAGTCCCCGGCTATGGCACGCTGATTGCGCTGACCGGCGTACTGGCAGCCCAATACGCGACGCCAGGCAGTCGAGTCTACGATCTGGGCGCCTCCCTCGGCGCCTGCTCACTGGCCATGCGGCATCAGCTGCGGGGAACCGGCTGCACCGTTGTCGCCGTGGACAATTCGCCCGCGATGCTTCACCGCTGTCGCGAGTTGGTGGCCCGGGACACCTCCGACATAGCCGTCGAGGTGAAGGAGGCAGATATCGCCACGCTGGATCTGGCGCCCTGTTCCTTCGTCGTGCTCAACCTCACGCTGCAGTTTGTGCCGCCAGCACAGCGCAGCAGCGTTCTGGCGCGGATTCATGAGGCACTGGAACCGGGCGGCGCCTTGCTGCTCACAGAGAAAACCAGCGCAGAGGACGGCCCGTTCGACGCACTCCACGCTGCCTTCAAACGCACCAACGGCTACTCCGAGCTGGAAATCAGCCAGAAACGGTCCGCACTCGAGAAGGTGCTGCTGCCGGAAAGCGAAGCGGCGCTGACCGGCCGCTTGCAGGCGGCCGGCTTCCGAGAGGTACACAGTTGGTTCCGCTGCCTGCAGTTTGTTTCCCTGCTCGCAATCCGCTGATGTTCCACGCCGCCCTGGCCCAGGCCTTCGAGGACACCGCACTGGTGCCCCACCTGGAAGCACTCACTGGCAGTGCGGAGACAGCCTGGTGCGCCACGCACGGAGACCGGCTCCGCTGGGAGGAAGCTTTACACCGCCTGCCGGCGCTGCCGGTGGCGTCGGTCCGGCTGCGGCAACCGAAAGTCACTGCGGCGGGCGCCACACCACTGGATGGGTCCACGCGGGATGCGCTCACGCAATGCCTGCAGGCATTTCAGCCCTGGCGCAAGGGCCCGTTCGAGCTGTTCGGCATCCATCTGGATACCGAATGGCGCAGCGACTGGAAATGGGCACGCGTTGAAAAACACCTGCCGACACTGGAGGGCGCACTGGTGCTGGATGTCGGCTGCGGCAACGGCTACTACGGGTATCGCATGCTCGGTGCCGGCGCACGTGCAGTGCTCGGCATTGATCCGTTCCTGCTTTTTCACTATCAGCACCGGGCATTGCAGCAATACATCGGGCAGCCACGGTTGGTGCATCTACCGATCGCTTTCGAGGACCTGCCGGAGCGAATGCGTCTCTTCGATCATGCCTTTTCCATGGGCGTGCTCTATCATCGCCGCGATCCCCACGAACACCTGCGCAACCTGCGCGACTGTCTGCACCCGGGCGGCAGTTTGATCCTGGAAACACTGATCGTGGAAGGCGCGCCGTCGCTTGCCCTTTCCAAGGGTGACCGGTACGCCAGAATGCGCAATGTCTGGCATATCCCCAACATCAAAGATCTGAGGGCCTGGCTGGCAAGCTGTGGTTTTGAGGAAATCCAGGTGCTGGATGTTTCCCCAACGCGACCTGAAGAGCAGCGCACCACGCACTGGATGCCGTTCGAATCATTACGTGAGTCGCTTGAGCCAAAGGACGCCAGCCGCACCGTGGAAGGTTATCCTGCACCGGTACGCGCCGTACTGTCCGCCACGGCACCGTGAGCTACCTGGCTCTGAAATACGTCCACATCACCTGCGCGGTGCTGAGCATTGCTTTTTTTGCGCTGCGTGGCGCCTGGGCGCTGCGGGACGACGCACGCCTCCA
>JBFKXW010000111.1:0-7977 GCA_041637915.1 Pseudomonadales bacterium
AAGAACAAATGCAGCAATCCAAACTACTTTCATATTCCCTTATCTCCTCAAAAATATGCCGCGATCTGGTGTGCAGGTTGCATCGCGCCGGGTTTCCCGGTCACCTTGAAGCCAGACACAATGGCAACACAGAAGAAATTCCTGACCAGCCGGCTCAATCAACGGGCTTGGGAAAGAACCTGCTCTGCAGCGCGTTTTCCGGCGCGCACAGCGCCTTCAAAGTAGCCGGTCCAGTGGGTGCTGGTTTCCGTTCCTGCCCAGTGAACACGTCCGTGCGGTTCGCGTACCTGATGTCCCACGGAAGTCCAGTGTCCGGCGGGTGCGACGCCGGCGTAGCAGCCACGCGCCCATTCATCGTGGCGCCAGGTATGGTCGTAATAGGCTATCGGGTCTCGCGCTCCCTCGCCGAAGAACGTGACCAATGCGTCAAGGAACGTTGCCTTGCGCTCTTCCGGTCCGGCCTCGCTCTCACGGATGCCATCGCGGCCCTCAATGAAGCCCATCAGAATCCCGCGCTCCTCATCGGGCGGGGTGACATCGAAACAGACGTGAATCGGCGCGACGTCACTGACGGCGGATCCTGACCATCCTCGCGCTCGCCAGAATGGCTTTTCATAGACAGCAAAACATTTGATCGCACACCCGGGTTGCAGGTTGCGCAGACAGGTCAGCTTTTCTGCGGCCAGCGGCGGGTCAAAGTCGATGTCTGCCGCCAGCGCCGGTGGGGCCGCGCAAATGACCCGTTGTGCCGCGTATCGGCCTGATGCGGTGTGCACCAGGACCTGATCCTCCTGCTGCTCTATCCGGACAACCGGCTGGTTCAGTTCGCAGACCACGTCGCGTGCCTCCAATGCTGCCAGGTAGGATTCGGCCAGGGGTTGTACGCCGCGCTCCAGGCGATCCTGCTGGGCTCCGCCGGCGGATTCCGTGAGTGAAAAGAATCCATTCCCACTGCGCACGTAATGCAAGGCATGAAGCAGGCTGATGTCATCCGGGTGCGCTGCGAACACACTCTCGATCGCAATCTGGAACACGCTATGTGCATCCGCATTCTGAAGATGCGTGCGCATCCAGTCTCCGACCGTCTGCGTGTCCTCGGATTTGGCGTCGGGAGCTGTCCAGGGTTTCTCCAGGTCGACCTTCCGGGATTGCCAGTACCAGCGCGTTACTGCGGTGAACAGGTTCCACTGCGAGGCGAGGGGAAGGCTATACGGAATGGGGCCCTTGTAGCGACCCTTGCGGCCGGAGAAGATGGTCCGCACGCTGCCTTTCACGTACATCGGCCAGGTGGCATGCCCGAGACGTTCTGCCAGCGCATACATCTCCGTTTGCCCTGGCCCGAGCCATTGGCCGCCATAATCGAGCCAGATGCCATCCGGCAATTGCTCGGTGCGCGCCCGTCCGCCCACGCGATCGCGCGCTTCCAGGATGGTGACCTGCTTGCCGGCTGCCGAAAGGACATCAGCAGCGGCCAGACCGGAAAAGCCTGCCCCGATTACAATGATATTTTTCATTCCGGCCCCCTTTTCGGAGTGTTATGCCTGATACACGGCCCGCCCATCAATCCAGGTACTGTCCACCCGGGTCGAGGGTACGAACGGATCCCCCGTGAGCAGGACAAAGTCTGCAGGCGCGTCTTCGACGAGGCCCCTTTTGGGCGCCCCGTTGATTCCCTTGGCGCCGGCGATTGTATATGCGTACACAGCCGCTTCCCTGCTGATGCATTCCTGCTCCAGATAGACCCGGCCACCGGGCAGCTGCCGGTCGACGGCACAGCGCAGATTATGCAACGGATCCAGCGGACCACAGGGGTAATCTGAACTCATGATCAGGTCCACACCGGCCTCCAGCATGGACCCGCACGCCAGGCCGCGATACCGGCCGGTCAGTCTCATCGTCTCAAACTGGTCGCCAAAGTGAGGCAGGAAGCCGGGTTGCACCGAGACCTGCACGCCCAGCTTCGCCAGCTTGTCGATGTTCCGATCATCGACGATGGTTGCATGCTCCAGGCAAACCTTCGTCGTGATCCCTGATTCGAGGATACAGTCGCAGGACATATCCACGGCGTGATTACCCAGTGCATGAATTTTCAATCGATCATGGGTTTCGCCCAGGGCTGCCAGCTTGCGGGTGAGTTCATCCGGCTCAAAAAGGGCGCCTTTCCGGTAGAAGTGGCCGCGCCGGTAGGAGGTTTCATCCGTGACTAGCTGACGAAGCGGGCTGAAATTGAACTGAGTCACTGCATTCGTAAGCAAACCCAGGGTCATCCTGACGGCTTCCCGCGCTTCAATGCACATGGCGCAGCGATGGGCACCGTCCGTAAACACCTTGGCGCTGTTGGGCCCATCACCGAAATGTTGCAGGGGTTGTCCGGTGCCTGCCGTGCTGATCGGCCCCATGTTCCCGACTTCGGACCAGCTGATCCGCAAGGGTGTGTGCTGGTTGAGCTGTGCCATGGCATGACTCATCTCAAACGTGACGCAGGGGTCGTGGGCATCCGTGATGCCGTACGCAAGGTGACGGTTCGCTTCAGCCATCAGAACGTCCGCAAATTTCTTTTCACCCAGCGAGGCAATGACCGAGCGCATCACCTGTTCCAGGCAGAGGGAGAATACCTCCTCCCAGACCGTGCCATTCATCACGCCCCGGGAGGTTTCCACAAACGCTGTGTTGGCAAACCGGCTGATGTTGCAGGCACGTAAACCGCTCTCGGAAAGAATGGCCCGATGCAATGACTCACAGATGAGGATGACCTTCCTCCCGTTGGACGCTTCCTCAAGTTCCGCTGCAGTTGGTGGTGTTGGATTCTCCCAGGCATTCCAGTCCACATAGAAGATCACGAGCCAGTCCGATGGGTCAGTCTTCGCTGCGCTCGCGACGGACTGCAGCGCGTCTTCCCGGGAGTGCAGGTGCGCACCGCTTCGGCAAATGCTGGCAATGGAGCCCGCGGAAATATGGGTATGACAATCGACAAAGCTCGGCAGGATGGTTTTTCCCTGACCATCGATCTGCTGCCTTGCCTCCGGTGGCGTTGTTCCGCGCCCGCCAAGGGCATGCACTCGTCCCGCCTGAATGGCAATCCATCGGTAATCCGGTCTGGGATGGTTGCCGCCCCAGACGGTGACATCGCGGATCACAAGATCACAGCCGGACTCCAACTTGGAGGGGGGATTGTTCATGGAGAGCTCCCTGGTGGGGCAGATTCGGCACGAAATCCCGCAATGAGAGGCGGCTGATCCTGCGGTCTGGAACTATCAGTGTACATGGTGTGCATTCAGGTTTTCCTTTTTCAGAAACTCAATCAGTCCACGTCCTTCAGCCTGTTGTTTCAAGCGCCCCCGCGCCAGCGTCGTGAGCGGCATCACCCCGATTCGGGCATCGTGCACGACCCATCCGGCGTCATCGTGCTTGCCTACGATCATCTGCAAGGGAAGTGTTTTGATCGGTGTGACCAGTAGCCCCCGCACGCGTTGCAGCGGTGAACCTTCCGAACGGAGCGGGCGGGCATTGGTGACCCGGACCGGATCGTGGATTACGCCTCCGGACAAGACCAGCCCCTGCATCAGGTAATGCAGGACCGCACCGCTGGCCACCGCATGGGCGACCGGCGCCAGTCCAAGCCTCTGGATCTCAGGCCAATGGTCTGCGTACACGTGGGCTGACAGCGGGCCAAGGTCAAAATGTGCCGTGACGGACTCGGCGAGCCTGGATTCCAACGGGCTTTTCCAGCGGATGGCTGCGTCTTCCAGGTGCGTAAACAGGTCTGCATTGATCCGGTCGGCCAGTTGCCGCGACACCGCGAGTGCTTCGCCAGTGGTCGGGCTGCCGGGAGCGCCGTGTGCCTGCAGCGGCAGGAACAAAGTGATGGCAAGCACCGCGACAAGGCGGTGATGCAATCTTGCCAAATGATTTTCCAGTGGTCTTATCCTCTTTCTGAAAGACATTTCTCACCCCCCAATTCGATCGCAGTTTCTTACAGTGCGCTCCCTGCAGCGTGTACCGGCGTGGTGGCGTTTTCTGTAACTCAACCCGCAGCCGGCAATGAATTTATGTCCTGAGCACCCTTGACGTATTGTCCGCCCGGGACGATGTTCTTAACATTCTGAGACAGCCACTTCGTACCATGCAGCGTTCGGAACCGTTGATCCCGGCCCGCCTCATCGGCCTGCTGAACGACTATCTGGCGACCCGGAAGGCGGAGCCCGCGCCGTTGATTCGTCTGTCGGTGATTGCGCAGCGGGAGGGTGAAGAGTTCATCTCACTGCTCCAGTGGTTGCGGGTGCTCCACAGAATCATGGAGGAAACCGGAAATCCTGCCGTTGGGCTGGAGATCGGCGCCCAGATTCGCCCTCGCCATCTCGGTGTGGCCGGGTATCTGCTTGCGCACTGCGCCAATGCGGGAGAAGCACTGGTGCGGATGCTCCATTTCCGCGAGCTGGTGATTTACGGAGCAGAAGCCGAGCTTTCCATTGAAGGCGAGTACGGCATCCTGAAATGGTCCGATGAGCGCGCGCCCCTGAATCAATTGTGGGCGGATGTTCGCAGCAGTGCCGCGGCAGCCTTCTGTCGACAGATTACCGGTCTGCATGACTACCCCGTTGCGCGAACCACCTACCCGCTGTCGGCTCCCGCCGATGTGTCCCCCTACGAGCGATTTTATGGTGGCGAAGTCCAGTTCGGCGGCACCGCCTGCTCGATGGCTTTCGGGTTGGACCTTTTATCCACCCCCTTGCTGGAGCCGGAGCCCAGCCTGGTCGAGGCGCTGGACGAGAAGGCGCACAACCTGCTAAGCAGTCTTTCGCGCCAGGGAGAGATCGACGAGACGCTTTATCAGGCGACGATGCATGCGATCAATATCGGGAACCCGAGTGCGGATGCAGTGGCGGAGCAACTGAACTGTTCCAGGCGCACACTGCTGCGTCGCCTGTCCAGGCACGGCAAAACATTCCAACTGGTTCGGGACGAATGCCGGCTGGAACTGGCCAGAAGCTATCTTTCCGACCCACAGCTGCGTATGGCAGATATTGCAGGCCTGCTGGGATACACCGAGCAGGCGGCGTTTTCGAGGGCGTTCAAGCGCTGGACGGGCCAGACGCCCGGGCAGTTTCGGCGCGGTGCGACCGGATAGTACAACGGTCCTCGCCGCGTTCTGAGGTTCCTCTCTACATGCCAGGAGGGAGCAGAAGAGGCCGCGCACACAGTGCCCGGACTGGGGGGCGGCTGATCGTGACCGGTGCAAGCGGTCGGCACGCTGTCCCGTGATGTTAAAAATTCTGTCACCCTGAGGCAATACGCGAGGACACGCAATGATTAGTCTTCCTGCCTGAGCACGGAAAATGCCTCAGGCAGACAGAGAGGACATCACGCATGGGTGCCAGAGAAACCACGCAGGGCCTGACAGACTTTACGCCGCCATCTCCCGGGCAGATGCGTCGTCGATTCGCAATCGGAAGACGCTGGTTTTCCCCAATATTTCTGGGAATGTGGGGCCATGACCCAAGCCGTCCTGCACTCTACGTGGGTAACCACACCTTGTTCGGCCTGATGGATGCGCCATTGATGATCGAGCACCTGTACACGCAGTATGGTGTCATGTTGCGTGGACTGGGCGATCGCGATCACTTCAATATGCCGGTCTGGGGTGACTTGCTGATTCGCCATGGCATGGTCCTGGGCACGCCCGAGAATTGCGCGGCTCTGATGGTGGCGGGTGAGAATATACTTGTTTTCCCGGGTGGTGCGCGGGAGGTGATGCGCCGCAAGGGGGAGCGTTACCAACTGATCTGGAAGCAGCGCACTGGCTTTGCGCGCATGGCGATCGAGCATGGCTACGACATCATCCCGTTTGGTTCCATTGGCCCGGACGAAAGTTACGAGATTCTGCTGGATGCAAATGATATCCAGAAATCCGGCGCATGGAATTGGGCTGCCACGCGCCTGGGTCTGGATCGGTTGACCCGTAACGGTGAAGTGATCCCCCCGATTGCCCGGGGTATCGGGCCGACCATGATCCCGCGTCCACAACGGTATTACTTCGGGTTTGGAGAACGGA
Organism: Pseudomonadales bacterium; assembly: GCA_041637915.1. Classification (GTDB taxonomy): domain Bacteria; phylum Pseudomonadota; class Gammaproteobacteria; order Pseudomonadales; family JBFGWM01; genus JBFJWR01. Next base: position 6,053 of record JBFKXW010000111.1, read on the forward strand.
TTCCCACCGCGCACCTGGAAGCGGAGGCACAGAACAAGGAAGTGTGGTGGCAGGTCCGTGAGACCGTGGCTGCGGCGGTGGAGGATCAGGTGAAGCGCTTGCTGCGATATCGGCAGGAAGACCGGAAGCAAAACTGGAGTATGACGCGACGTGCCCTCGCTCCGTTCGCCGGGGACCTGCCCGCTCATGAAGCGGATGGCGGGTAATGGAATAAGCTGATTCATTGGAGGTGCGTGGTATGCAGGTCGGAACTGTCAAGGAAATCTGGCGATTTCCGGTGAAGTCCATGTTCGGAGAGATGGTGTCGTCAGCCCGGATGGAGCGTCGCGGATTCGCGGATGACCGGACCTGGGCGGTACGGGAAGAGGATACGGGCGAGTTTGTGGGCGGCAGGAAAATACCCGCACTCATGATGCTGAAGGCCCGCTACCTGGAAGAGCCGCAGGGGGGATTCGGACCTGCGGCCAGTTCAAAGGTGGAGATCAAGTTTCCCGATGGTCGCCGGGTCCGATCGGATGACCCGTATGCCTCCGCCATTTTGTCACTTTTCGTGGGAAAACGTGTGTCGCTTCAGCGGCGCCCGGCTGCATGGGATAAATCGCCCCATCGGCTGACCAGGCCACTGTCACCTACGGAGATTCGATATGCGCTGGGCATGAAGCCAGAAGATCCTGATCCGGATTTCTCCTCCTGGTCCCTTCAGATCCTGACCACGCTGTCCCGTTACACCACGCCGCCAGGCGCGTTGTACGATGTGTATCCGCTGCACTTTCTGACCACTGCCGCCCTGAAAGCCATGCAAGGGCATTACCCGGAGGGTGATTTCCGTGTCGAACGATATCGTCCCAATTTTCTGATTGAAACCGATCCTGAATTGTCAGGCATCATTGAGAACGACTGGCGCGGTCTGGACCTGCAGATTGGCGATGCGCTGATCCGCTGCAATGGCCCCACCATTCGTTGCTCCATGCCGGGGGCCGCACAACCCGGCATCGAGAAAGATCTGAACATTCCGATGGCCCTGATGAAGTTTGCGGGCCAGCATCTGGGCGCCTACGCCACGCCTCGGAACACTGCGCAGATTCGCGTGGGCGATGCGGTGGAGATCGTCCCCCGGTCGCAACGCCGGACCTACGTCTGGTTTGAGGCAGTGGGGCGGCGCATGAAGTCGAACCTGATTCAGGTTGGCAACCACATGGCAGAATGGCAGTACCGCCAATCTGAGCGGCGGGCCCAGCGGCCCCAGCAAGTGCTTCCCAGGGGGTTCAGGCCATTGACCCTGGTGGAGCGGCAGCAGGAATCAGATGACATCACCTCTTTCTGGTTCCAAGACCCCGCTCGCAAAGAGCTGCCGCTGTATGTGCCCGGACAGCACCTGGTGCTGGCGATCCCGCAGCGTCAAGGCGGCTTCGTGTACCGCCCGTACTCCCTTTCCTGCGGCAGTCAGGAAAAGGGCCGCTACCGGATCTCGGTCAAGCGGGAAACTGCGCAGGCAGACGGCCGGACCCATGTGGGCAAGGGTTCCGGTTGGTTGCACGATCAGCTTGCATTGGGCGATGTCATCTCGATCAAGGACCCGGGCGGACAGTTTGCGGACGTGCCCACCGATGACCATCCCCTGATCCTGATCAGTGCTGGCATTGGCATTACACCGTTTCTGGCCATGCTGCACGCGATATCCGCGATGAACCCGAAGCGACCGGTCAAGCTGTTTCACGGCATTCGTACGGTGTCCGGATTTGCCTTTCAGCAGGAGCTGCAAACATTGCAGGAGAAAATGACGAATTTCGAGCTGCAGGTGTTTGTCAGCCAGGCTGGCGAGGAACCACTGGAGCGGCCGATGCGAGCCGGCCGGATGCGCTTGGAGGAGATGCTCGGGGAACATGCATTCACCGCAGATTCGCAGTTCATGATCTGCGGCAAGC
>JBFKXW010000112.1:0-7968 GCA_041637915.1 Pseudomonadales bacterium
CGTTGTCATCGACGAACAGCGCACGGGTGCGATCGAAGGGCAGGGACGCGTGTAGCGCCTCCCAGAAGGCGACTGCCTCCTTGGCATGACCGAAGTCATGTGAAGTCCAGATGTCCGTGAAGAAGTCGCGGATCGGCACCTCTGTCAGTTTCACGTCCAGCGTATCCGGGTGTGCGTTGGTGACCAGGTCCATGCGCTTACCGTGCGCCTGCAGAGCAGACAGGAATGCCCGTGCCCCCGGGCGCAGCCCGATGCGTTGCCGGATTTCCCGCTTCAGGGCGATGATGTCCAGGTCGAGTTGCTCCGACCAGAAGTCGGTGCAGTACCATTGCAACGTGCCGAAACGGGCGCGAATGCGCTCCCTCACTTCACGCTGCGCCTCGTCCAGCGCCAGGCCATGCCGGTCCGCGTACCGCGAGGGCACGTGCTCACACCAGAAGTAATTGTCAAACTGCAGATCCAGTAAGGTACCATCCAGATCCAGCAGGACGATGTCTATTTCGTTCCAGTTCATTGGACCAGTATATCGGGCGCTTCTTCTATGACGAACCAGCCAGAGCAATTTCGCGACCTTCTCACCGCCGTGGAGCGCATTGCGCGGGAAGCCGGGGAGGAAATTCTTCGGGTCTACAATCAGGCCGGCGACGTGGCGGTGGAGACCAAGGAGGATGAGTCGCCGCTGACCGCGGCGGACCTTGCTGCCCACCACGTGATTCAGGCCGGTTTGTCGGCCCTGCCGGGAGACTGGCCGATCCTGTCGGAAGAATCGGGCCTGCCCGCCTGGGAGCAGCGGCGGGCCTGGTCGCGCTACTGGCTGGTGGACCCGCTGGATGGCACCAAGGAATTCATTGGCCGCAACGGCGAGTTCACGGTCAACATCGCCCTGATCGACAACCACGAGGCGGTCCTGGGCGTGGTGCATGTGCCGGTGACCGGGGTGACCTACAGTGGCACGGTGGGCATGGGCGCAACCATTACCGACCGCCACGGTGCGCGGGATATCACGACGCGCCGCATGGAAGTGGTCAGCGCGGCGGACGGGCCCGTCACGATCGTCGCGAGCCGGCGGCACCGCGGTGCCGAACTGGACGCCTGGCTGGCGCGTATTGAGGACTGTTTTCAGTCGGTCGCCACTGCCAGCATGGGCAGTTCACTGAAGATCTGCCTGATCGCAGAAGGGAAGGCAGATCTGTATCCACGATTGGCACCCACGTCGGAGTGGGACACCGCTGCCGCCCATGCCGTGCTGAATGCGGCGGGTGGCATCCTGCAAACGGCAGATTTCCGGCCGCTGCAGTACAACACCAAGGACGATATTCTCAATCCATATTTCGTGGCGATTGGGGATCCGAAATTTGACTGGCAATCGGTGGTGTCCGGCTGAACGTACTCGGTACCCTTCCCCGCTCCTGCGGTGGCGGTCGGAATGGACCAGCGGGAGAGTGCGACGGAAAGGGTGCCGAGGGGCTATGGACTTTCGGACGTGGGGCCGAAGAGCTTGGTGAACTCCTCGCCGGGTGTTTTTGCCCGCATGAAGGCCTCTCCCACCAGAAACCCATAGACGCCGTTCTCGCGCATCAGCGCCACATCAGCGGGCGTTGCAATGCCACTCTCGGTGATGACGAGACGGTCTTCCGCGACCTGCTCCAGCAGGCTGAAAGTTGTCTCCAGGCGGGTTTCGAAGGTGTGCAGGTTCCGGTTGTTGATGCCGATCAGGCGCCCGGGCACCTGCTGGGCGCGGCGCAGTTCTTCCAGGTCGTGCACTTCCAGCAATACGCCCATGCCCAGGCTGTCCGCCAGTCGCGCGAGCATGTTGAGCGTGAGGTCGTCGAGAATCGCCAGGATCAGCAGGATGCAGTCGGCACCCAGTGCGCGGGATTCATACACCTGATAGGTGTCGATCATGAAGTCCTTGCGCAGGACGGGTAGCGCACAGGCGGCCCGCGCAGCCTGCAGGTCGTCGTCCGAGCCCCGAAAGAAGTTCACGTCGGTCAGCACCGACATGCAGGCCGCACCTGCCTCCTCATACTGGCGGGCGATCTCTGCCGGGTCGAAGCGTTTGCGCAGCAGCCCTTTGCTCGGAGAAGCCTTCTTGGCTTCGGCGATCACCGCGCTCTGCTGCTTCAGGATGCGCTGTTCCAGTGCCCGCACGAAGGGGCGCGGCGGCGACGCCTGCTCGATGCGCGTGCGCAACGCAGCAATCGGCGTCTGCGCGGCACGCGCTTTCACTTCCTTGCGTTTGTGCTGGACGATCTCCTGCAGGATCGTGGGCGCCCGTGTTTCCATGGCTCAGTGTTGCTCCAGCGCCGAACAGAAGTCAGCGAGTTCCTTGAGCTTCTCGCCCGCCAGGCCACTGGCCAGTGCGTCCATGGCCATATCGACCCCAGCCTGATGATCAGATGCCACGCCGGCCACATACAGGGCGGCCCCGGCATTCAGCGCCACCAGATCCTGTGCGGCGGAGCTATCCCGCCGCATCGCCTGGCGGATCAGTGCCAGGCTTTGTTCGGCATTCTCCACGCTCAGGTCCGCCAGCGTTGCCCGTGACAGCCCAAACTGTTCCGGCGTGATGTCGTACTCGGTCAGGTTGCCATCTCGTAGTTCAACGACATGCGTCGCAGCGGCAATACTGATCTCGTCCAGACCATCTTCTGCGTGCACAACCATGACGTGGCGGCTGCCGAGCCGTTGGAGTACTTCGGCCATGGGTCGCTGCCAGTCCCGGCTGAACACGCCGATCACCTGGTTGGGTGCAGAAGCCGGGTTGGTCATCGGGCCCAGCAGGTTGAAGATTGTGCGGGTGGCCAGTTCCTTGCGCGGTCCGATGGCGTGTTTCATGGCGCCATGGAACGCGGGGGCAAACAGAAAGCCGACGCCCACTTCGGTGATGCAATGCCCGACCTGTGCCGGGGAAAGATCCAGCCGGACACCGGCCAGTTCCAATACGTCGGCGCTGCCGCTGCTGCTGGAAACCGAGCGATTGCCGTGCTTTGCCACGCGCCCGCCGGCGGCTGCCACCGCAAACGCACTGGCGGTCGAGACGTTGAACAGGCGGGCGCCATCGCCGCCGGTGCCGCAGGTATCCACCAGTTTGTCGGTGGGCACTTCGACCCGGCTGGCGAGGTCGCGCATCACGCGCACGGCGCCTTCGATCTCATCGACGCTCTCGCCTTTCATGCGCAGGCCGATCAGCAGACCACCGATCTGTGCGTCCGTGGCGGCCCCGGTCATCACCAGTTGCATGACTTCGCCCATTTCTGCGGCGCTCAGACTGGCGCCGGTGACCACGCGATTGACCGCTTCCTGCAGGTTCATGCTGATTTCTCACTGTTCATGTTCAGGAAATTCCGCAGCAGCGCATGACCGTGCTCGGAAAGAATGGATTCCGGGTGGAACTGCACGCCCTCGACGCAGTGCTCCCGGTGCCGCACGCCCATGATCTCTTCCCGGCGTCCGTCCGGATGCTGGGTCCAGGCGCTCACTTCCAGGCAGTCCGGCAGCGTTTCCTGGTCGATGACCAGTGAATGGTACCGCGTTGCGGTAAAGGGGCTGGGCAGATCGGCGAACACACCCCGCCCATCATGATGAATCTCGGAGGTCTTGCCATGCATGACGCGGCCGGCGCGGATGATGTTTCCACCAAACGCTTCGCCGATGGACTGGTGGCCCAGACAGATCCCCAGCAGCGGCTTCTTGCCGGCGAGCGCGCGCACCACCTCCACGGAAACGCCCGCCTGCTGTGGCGCACAGGGCCCCGGGGAGATCACCACCCGCTCCGGATCGAGGGCGAGCACCTCTTCCAGCGACAGCTCGTCGTTACGGATCACCCGCACGTCGGCCTCCAGTTCGCCCAGATACTGCACCACGTTCCAGGTGAACGAGTCGTAGTTGTCGATCATGAGTAGCATGGCGCGGATTATGCCTGTGCGGCTGAGCAGTTTGAATACGCAGCCAAAGACCTCACCAGGTCGCTGGGCACCAGGTGGGTCCAGATGTGCCACCGTTTTTGCAGCCAGAATCGGGCCGAGCCCCGCGCGAGGGCCCGGCCCACTGCTGGCGGGCGCTGTGCCTGGGCTGGTTCCGGGCCACGCCGCAGCGGCCCACGGGTCTAGAACAACCAGGTTCTGAGCATGGTCAGCAGCTTGTCGAGATCCACCGGCTTGGAAATGTAATCATTCGCGCCGACGGCGAGGCAGTGGGCACGGTCATCCGCCATGGCCTTGGCGGTCACGGCGATGATGGGCAGTTCTTGAAACTCCGGATGCTGGCGGATCTCACGGATGGTCTGATAGCCGTCCTTGTTGGGCATCATGATGTCCATCAGCACCAGGTCGATGTTGTTCTTTTGGTCTTCCAGTTGCTTGATGGCCTTGTCGCCGCTTTGCGCCATCAGCGTGCGTAGTCCGCGCTTGCGCAGCACCCGGCCCAGGGAAAATGTGTTCTTCAGATCGTCATCGACCAGCAGGATGACCTTGCCCTCCAGATCCTCATCATGGAGATAGCCGGGGAACGGATTGGCCTCGACGCCACCGCTCTCCTGGACGCTGTGCAGGAACAGCTTCACCTCGTCTTCCAGGGCGCCCATCTCGGCATCCTTGCGAATGATCTTGGATGCAAAGGCCTCGATGATCTCGTATTCACTGTCCGGGATGTCTCCGCCGGTATGGATGACCACGGGAGGCAGTTGGTCCCCCATTTTCTTGCTGGCCTCGGTCAGGAACTGGGTGCCAAAGCCGTGATTCAGGGACAGGTCGAGAATGATGCAGTGAAACTTGTTTTTGTCCAGCTCCTCCAGTCCGGCCTCGATCTCTGAGCAAAAAACCAGCTCATTGTCAGGGGATTGAATCGCCGTCGCGATCAGATCCTGATCGTCCGGGTCATCCTCCATGACAAGAATCCGCCGCTCCGTTACGTCATGGAAACCCTGGATACTGCTGATCGCCTGTTCGATCTCCTCGCGTTCCGCGGGCTTTTTCAGGTAGCCGATGGCGCCTTCCTTGCGGGCTTTCGACTGTGCGTCCTCGCCGGAAACGATATGCACGGGCACATGCTTCAGGGTCGGGTCTTTCTTGATTTGCGACAGTACCCACCAGCCATCCGCACCGGGGAGGGAGATATCCAGCAGCAGCCCGATTGGCTGGTTTTCCTTCATGATGCTGACCGCTTGCGGACCATCCTCGGCAACCACACCCAGCAAGCCTTTATCACGGACAATACCCAGCAGGATGTGGGCAAAGTTCGGGTCATCCTCAACAATCAGGATAAACGGAAGACCCTCTTCGGCCATTTGCTGGCGGTCATCATTAACCATCCGGTGGGACTGAATCGCGGATGTCGCCGCAGCTTCCGGCCGATCAGCGGAGATGCCGTTGGTTGAGGAGGGGTCGACATCGCGACTTCCCGCGGCCGGGTCAGCCCTTTCGGGGTCCTCGTCGCCGCGGTCGCCAGCCGGTGCAACCTCGGTCTGGGGTTGCAGCACCATTGGCAGGTAGAGCAGAAAGGTGCTGCCCACGCCGACGGCACTCTCCAGCAGCAAGTCACCACCAAGCAACCGCGCCATGCTGCGGGAGATGGCCAGCCCCAGACCGGTGCCGCCGTATTTTCGGGAGGTGGAGCCATCGGCCTGTTCGAATTCCCGGAACACCTTGTCGAGCTTTTCGAACGGAATGCCGATTCCTGTGTCGGCTACTGCCACGCAGAGAAATTTCTCCCCGGCGACGAACTCGGAGCTAACTGAAAAAGTCACCTTAATGCCGCCCTCATCGGTGAATTTCAGGGCATTGGAGATCAGGTTGGTAATGATCTGCTCCAGCCGCATGCGGTCGGTCTTGATCTCCTCGGGAATGTCCTCGGCGGTGTGAAACTCAAAATAGAGTTCTTTCTCCCTGGCGATGGGTGCGTAGCGCTTTTGCAGGGTTTTCCCGAGGCTCCTGGTGAGCACGGTCTCGATATTGAGCTCGACCCGGCCCGATTCGACGCGGGATAGGTCGAGGATGTCGTTGATGAGTTGCAACAGGTGCGAGCCCGATTCATGGATGATCGTCGCCGATTCGACTTCACTCACGTCCAGGTGCCCCTCTGCGTTCTCAATCAGATCCCTGGAAAGCAGCAGCATGCTGTTCAGCGGGGTGCGCAGCTCGTGGGACATGTTGGCGAGGAAGTCGGTTTTGTACTGGCTGGCCTTTTCAACTTCTGCAGTACGGGCTTCCAGTTCCCGTTTGGATTTGTCGAGCAGCACGGTACGCTCCTCGAGCGCGCGTGACTTCTTGTCCAGTTCCTCGTTCGCCTGCCGCAGTTCATCGGCCTGGGCCATCAAATGCTTTTCCGAAGCGAGCAGTCTCTTGGACTGATTCTCCAACTCACGGGTTTTGCCTTGCAGTTCCTCGTTGGAAGCCCGCAGTTCCTCCGCCTGCGATTGCAACTCTTCCGACTGGGACTGCAACGCTTCCTCCGAGTTTTTTAGTTCCTGCGCCTGCTTGCGCGTCTCCTCGAGCGCAAGGTTGAGCGCGGTACGCGCCAGCGCGGCCAGGATGGCAATCGCGAGTGGCTCGGAAACCTGGTTCAGCAGATCCAGGCACTGTTCTGGCGCGTCCCCCAGAAAGGCGAACTCCATGACGGCAGTCACCTTGCCACCCGTGCTCAGCGGGGTGATCACGAGACTTTGTGCATTCCGGCTGCCGATAGACGAGGAAATGGGGAAATATCCTTCCGGTATATCGGTAATCACCCGGGCCCTGCCTTCCGCGACGGCCTGGCCAACCAGGCCCTCGCCTTTACTCACGCACGAAGATCCCCCCTTTCTTCTTGAAAACGCGTAACTGGCGATCATGCGATATTTTTCGCCCTCATCTCGGACGAAAAAAGTGCCGCAGGAGGCATCCATGTAGGCGGCCAGGAAATCCAAGGCGCCGCGTGCGAGTTCATGTTCCGAGGAATCATCGGACAGAAGTCGGTTGAGACCGATCTGCCCCTCCCGAATCCAGTTTTGGCGCTCGTTGGTGATCTGGAAATCACGCAGGCTCTCGCGCATGTTCTTGAGCGCCATGCCCAGCGCATCGTTGTCGCCGCGCAGCCGGAATTCCCGGATGTACTCGCCAGATGCGATCTCCTTGGCTGAGGTGGTGATTTCCTCGCTGGAACCGGCCAGCCGGTTCATCGCTTTCGCAAGCCGGTCCCGGTCACTGCGCAGTTTCAATGCCGGCACGATCTCACCGCGCGACATCTGGTCGGCATGCTTGGACAGGTCCAGGTTTACCTGCAGGAAGGAATTGAATGATCTGGCGATCTGGCCCACTTCGTCATCGCTCGCTATGGATGCTTTGATGGAAAGGTCACCCGTGCTGGACACCTCGTTCATGACGCGGGTCAGCGTCGATATCCCACCGATCAGGCGCCGATTGATTGCCACCGCAGCAATGATTGCTGCGAGTGTTGTCAGGCCGAGAAGAATGCCGAGCAGAAGAAGATTTGCGTACTTTGCGTTTGCCTCGCTGCGAAGGATTTTCTTGACGCTTGTTGTCAGGGCCTCTGTTTCCCTGAGGATCGAATCGTAGCGGGCAGTTGTCGCATCCCACCAGGTCACTGGCGAAAGGATCGTTGTTTCGGCAGCCTGCGTATCCTCCCCCGGGGGTCTGTCCAAGCCCGTCTGACGGGATTTGAATGCAGAAAAACTCTCGTCGGGTTTTTTTTCAAGAGCATAGCGTTCCATCAGTTCGCGGCCTAATTCCAGCTCGGGAAATCGCGTGGCGCGCATTTGGCTTTCTAAATTCAGGAGGATTGATCCGGGAAGTTTGATGTCATTCAGGCTTCGCAACGACACCCCCTGATTGATCTTGGCGGCAAAGAAGCTCTGGTTGGCATCGGCATCGAATGTCTTCGTGTAAAACGCTTGCATGAGGGCCAGCCGTTCCCGGCCCATGGCGGTCAGCATATTGCTGATCTTCTCCATGGCGAACTGCTCTTCCTGGA
>JBFKXW010000113.1:0-7962 GCA_041637915.1 Pseudomonadales bacterium
CACTCCTCAATCGTGGTGACACCAGACAGATTTTCTGGGATTGCAATGCGATTCCTGGAACCAGTGCGAATCATGCCAGTCGTTCCTGCGTTGTGAGCGGTTCTGTAGGCAATGTAGAGAAACTGCCGCCCTTGTAAAGCAGATCAGAGCCGGATCGTCACCGGGCGCGGGCGCATCAGCGATCACGCGATGTGAAAAGCGTACTGGTGAGGAGCCGTTCGTCTCAGCACTTGCTGGCCATGTCGGAAGGCTTCGACCATATTGGATACACCGATGCCAAAAGCATTCCCGCGACAGCATGCAACCTGGAGCCACGCGCAGAGATGTACGATTCAGATCATGCGTTCTACGGCCCGGATCACGGGGTCAGGACAATGACCCTGTTGGGTGTACTGGGTTTGATCCCGTTCCTGGTTCCGCCATGGCTGGTGTATTCCGACGTCACCTTGCCAGGATTGGACGCGGTGCATTTGTTTCTCGGATACAGTGCGGTGATTCTCAGCTTTCTGGGGGGGACACTGTGGGGCCGCGCGATTGCCATGGGTCTGACCGGCACCGCCCGCATGCTCCTGCTCAGCAATCTGATCGCGCTCTCTGCCTGGGTCGCGCTACTGCTGGGCACGCCGCAGGCCGCGATCGGCCTGCTTCTGGTCGGATTTCTGTTCACCTATGCAGTCGAGTGGCGCGGCGCACACACGTTGGGCGCATCGGCACTCCCCGGATACGGCATCCTGCGCACCGGACTCACCAGCGTTGTGGTTGTACTGCATCTGGTCATGCTGGCAGTGCTGCCATGATGGGCGTGTGGTCACCACCCAGGCCCTGCGGCCAGAGGCCATAGAGCCCATGCGGATCGCAATCCTGGGCGCCGGGCTGACGGGACTGCTCGCGGCACGCTATCTCAGTGCGGGCGGTTTTCATGTGACCGTCTTTGATAAGGCACGCAGTTGCGGGGGTCGCATGACGACCAAACTGGGGCCCTGCGGACCGCTGGATATCGGCGCGCAGTATTTCACGGCTCGCACGGATGGCTTTCGACAGGAAATCCGACAGTGGACAGACGCCGGAATTGCCGCACCATGGGATTTCGTTCCGCACAAATACACGCACGGCCGCCTGCAAGCCTCGCCCGATGAAACCATTCGCTATGCAGGCGTCGGCGGCATGCGCGCCATTACGGACTGGCTCTGCGACGGGGTCAACCTGCACCGTTCCCATCGTGCAGCCGCACTGCACCGGACGGGCAGGATCTGGCGTTTCGACTGGTCGCGAGGGGACTGCACAGAGGGGTTCGACTGGGTTCTCCTGACGCTGCCGCTGGAGCAGGTGCTGGAACTCGCGGCGCCAACCCTGCTGTCAGCCTTTACGCTCCCGGTGCGCATCCATGTGCCGTGTCATGCCGTCGGCATCGCCACGACAGGCGCTGTGGACCCTGCCCTCGTTGGCATCTTCGGCGATGAGCAAATCTCCTGGGTATCCCGCCAAAGCGCCAAGCCCGGCTGTCGTGCGCCGGAGACTGCAGAGGATGTCTGGATGCTGCATTTTTCCCCGGCCTGGTCGGCACGGGCTGGCCGTGAGCCGGACATCGACCTGCCCGCGCGGGCCTGTGACTGGCTGAGCCGGGCAACCGGCACCCACTTGCAACGGGTCGCCAGCCAAACCCACTACTGGGCCTACGCCAACCTGATACCGGATCAGTCCGTACAAGGCCCGTTCGTGGACCCGGAAAACCGGCTCGCAGTGGCCGGCGCCTGGTGTGCCGGTGGCCGGGTGGAAGGCGCCTTCCTCAGTGCGCGGGAAACCTGCGACACGCTGCTGGCACAATAAGCGGCCACCCAATTGAATCATCCCACGGATCGCGCAGATCTACACGACTCTGGCCGCGGGCTCCGCGTCATTCCGGCCGGCGTTTCTTGACCTTCCCCTTGCGGGGTTTTTTGCCGGTGTCCGTTCTGGGCTTGTGCGTGAACTTGCTACCAGCGGGCTTGGGTTTGCCCGGTTTGCGCTTTTTCGGAGAATCAGTGCGTTCCGGCTTCCCCTGGGAGAGATGGGCAATGTTCAGCGGTCGACCCGCAACCCGGGCGCGCTTGAGGGTCTGGAACACATCCTTGGGCATCCCCTCCGGCAGTTCCACGGTCGAATGATCATCCTGAATGCTGACCCGTCCGATGTAGGCGCTGTCCAGACCGGCCTCATTGGCGATGGCGCCCACAATGTTACCCGGACTGACGCCATGCACATGCCCGACGTCCAGCCTGAAAAGCTCCATGCCCTTGCCCGCCCCCGCCTTGCGCTGCCGCTTTTCCGTGCCTGTGCCTTTGCCCTCCCCCTTGTCGGGTCTGAAGGCACGATCCGCCGCGTGTTTCTGCTTCTCCGGCTTCCGTGGCTTTTCCAGCAGGAACGGTGTCTCGCCCTGCAGCATCTTCGCCAGTGCGGCCGCGATCTCCAGCGCCGGCACGTTGTGCTCCTGCTGGTACTGCTCCACCAGTTGCTGGAACAACGGATCGCTGTGACTGGCCAGGGCGTCGGTGATGCGTTGCTTGAAACGCGCGATGCGCTTGTCATTGATCTGCTCGGTAGTGGGCAACGCCATAATCTCAATCTTCTGGCGGGTTGCCTTCTCGATGGCGGCCAGCAGACGGCGCTCGCGCGGCGCCACGAACAGGATCGCGTCTCCGGTCTTGCCGGCACGGCCGGTGCGCCCGATGCGGTGCACGTAGGACTCGGTATCCAGCGGAATATCGTAATTGATCACATGCGTGACGCGGCTGACATCGAGCCCCCGCGCCGCCACATCCGTGGCGACCACGATATCGAGGCGACCGTTCTTGAGTTGCTCGACGGTCCGCTCCCGCTGGGACTGCTGGATATCCCCGTTCAGTGGTGCAACGGCGAACCCACGCGCCGCCAGTTTGTCGGCCAGCTCGACCGTTGCGATCTTGGTGCGCACAAAAACCACCAGCGCATCGAATGGCTCTGCCTCCAGAATCCGCGTCATTGCATCCAGCTTGTGGAGACCGCTGACCGGCCAGTAGCGTTGCCGGATCAGTTCCGCCGTGGTGGTTTGCACCTTGATGGTCACCTCGGCCGGGTCGTTCAGATGACGATTGGCAATGCGTCGGATCTGCGCAGGCATGGTCGCTGAAAACAGCGCAATCTGGCGCTGCGGCGGCGTCTGTTCAAGAATCCACTCAACCTCCTCCACGAAACCCATGCGCAGCATTTCATCCGCTTCATCCAGCACCAACGCAGAAAGATTCTTCAATTGCAGGGTGCCGCGACGCATGTGATCGGTAATCCGGCCCGGGGTGCCCACCACGACATGCACTCCGCGCCGCAGGCTGCGAATCTGGCCGCCGTAGTCCTGCCCGCCGTATACCGGCAACACGTGAAAGCCGGCAATGTTTGCGGCGTACTTCTGAAACGCCTCGGCGACCTGGATCGACAACTCACGCGTCGGCGTCAGCACCAGGATCTGCGGATCGCCGGCTTCCGGTCGCAGGCGCGACAGCAGGGGCAGTGCAAACGCGGCGGTCTTGCCGGTGCCGGTCTGCGCCTGACCGACCACGTCACGGCCTGCCAGGAGGCAGGGAATGGTCTCGGCCTGAATGGGAGAGGGTCGTTCATAGCCGACCTGGAGCAGGGCAGCCTGAACATCATCGCTCAGCGCCAGCTGCGCGAACGTGCTGATGGTTTCGGTAGACATGGGAAGTACCTGAATCTGTCGTTGTGCCGGCAAACCGGTTGCCGGCGGTTTCATTAACGCAATTGCGCCACAAACTCAGGATCGATGCAGTCTGCGAGTGGGCCGCACGCTGCGGTGGACGCGGATTGTACAGAATTCGATCGCAATATGCTCCCGGTTTTTACACCGATGTTCCAAATGGCCCAAGCGCAGTCCGGTACCCGGTAGTCTGGCCAGGTTTGCCCCTGACAGCAGGTCCACCGTCGCTTGGGCCGACTTGTGAGGGAAGGGGAATCGGTCAACACTGGAACTCCTATCGGGCGAACGCGAACGACAGGAGAAGCGCTTTTCCACTTCAGGCCTGCGCAACTGTCGTCCCCGGTTCGGATGCGGGTTGTATTGGGAGTGTTGAATGGGCCGCTGCCGCCATTACCTGTTGATGCTCACCAGTGCGCTGGCGTTTGCTGCCCATGCCGGTATGCCGGAATCCACCTCCGAGCCGGTGCTGCCACGCGCCGATGTGCAAACCATGCGAACCTGGATTGCCGAAATGAAGGAGGATCGCCGCGGCCCGTTCGAGAATATTCGCTGGTATTGTCAGGACGGCAGTGTGCTGGAGCCGGAGCCCTATGCCTGCGAGCCGCATGGTGGTGGCATTCAGCACGGTGCGTGGAGCGACCGGACGCAGGCAATTCGCGCAGCCGGTTTTCCGATTGCCAATGTACTGGCGGCGCTGGAACCGATCGAAGTGGTGGGACATGGCGCTGAACCGGATCTGCTCCCTTTTCTATTACTCGAAAAGTTTCTGATTGCATTCGATGACGGCTGGATTCTCCGGAAAGCCCGCGCCTACCGGGGAGCATTACAAATTGATGATGAACGGCTCAGCGCAACCCGCATGCTCCGCATGCTGCTGGGAGATCCGGTCTGGCGGGAACGGTTTCTGGTTCTGCGGGAAGCCTCCCGGCTCTTGCCAGTGGCTGTCTCTGCCGAGAGACTGACCGAGATTCGCGGACTGTCGACCACGCTCGCCGAGCAGGATGCGGGGTTCGCACCGCTCCGGGACAAGACCCACAACGCGCCGGATGCGCAGGATGCAGAACGCATTCGTGCCTACGCGGCAGCGCAAGGATTGGCGGCAGCGAACCCGGCGTATGCGCAGTTGGCAGACATGATCGAGCAGGCGTATGCAGATCGCCCCCTCGCTGCCGCCCTGCTGGACCTCAGTCAGCGGGTTCGCGATCACAAACTGGCCAATCAGCTGGTGCGTTTCTCGGAAGCGCTGGATCACGTCGAGAATGCGCAGGACCAATTGCGCTGGAGCGCCGAGATTCTGCAGTTTCTCCGCATCCACCTGCTGAAACTGGGGTCCCCGACGGTCCGCCTGGATGCCCTGAAAGTCAGCCTGATCGCTGGCACGCAGGCGTTCACGTCAAGCCGCATGCTGTTCGGGAACGTGGATACCGCGAGTCGAGGCATGCGTCTGACCTGGATGCATTGGTCGGCACGCGCCCTGTTCGGCATGGGACTGCTGACACGAGCTGAGCTCGACCAGATGGAGACTGTCCTGCTCGGTCTGCAACAGGCGCCCCCTTCGCCGGGGCAGTACCAGGCCGACCTGCAGTACCTGGAGCGCGCAACCGGGTGGGCGAGCCGCCGCCTGACCTATCACTTTGGTGCAGCAATCACCGGACTGCGGCCGCTTGAACCGCTTGTGGATTTCTACATTCCGGATCGACTGCGCGCCAGTCCGATGCTGTTTTATTCCGACCTGCTGGAGTCCCTGCTGGAGGATGCGGCACGCATCGGCGGGGTGCAGCATCGTTTTCTGGGCGAATCGATCAGTGCCGGTTTGCGCCCGCTGAATCCTGGACTGGCGGAGGGTGTGCTGAACACCACGCCACAGCACGGGGCTGCACCGGCGACATCGGCGACTGCGATCTGGCTGCTGCCGGAGACCACCGCAAACCTGCCGCCGGTTGCCGGCATCCTGACGGCTGGCGAGGGCAATGCACTCTCTCACATTCAGCTGCTGGCACGCAGTCTCGGCATACCGAACGTCGTGGTTGCACAATCGCTCATCCCGAGGCTACAGGAACTGCACGGTCACCATATCGTGCTGGCGGCCAGCTCGATGGGAATCGTGCAGGTTGAGCGCTACGGTCCGGAGTGGGCGGGGGTGTTTCGGGAGCAGGTCGTGGAGGCACAACCGCAGACCATTCAGGTGAATATTGAAAAACTGGATCTCTCCAACCGTGCGTTCCTGTCCACCCGGGATCTCGGTGCCGACGATTCCGGACGCACCGTGGGGCCGAAAGCAGCACACGTCGGTGAACTGACCCGCCGCTTCCCCGGCAAGGTTTCGCCCGGACTGGTCATCCCATTCGGCATCTACAGCGCCCTGCTGGAGCGGCCCCGGATCCGTGGCAGCCCGCAGAGCATGTTTTCGTGGATGCAGGCCAGCTATCTGGAAATGGCCCGACTGGAGCCGCTGGCGCGGATTGAGCGCGAGCAGTCCTTTCTCTCGGAAGTCCGCGACTGGATTCTGTCCCAGCCACTGGAACCAAGGTTTGCACAAGCACTGCGTGAGGCCATGGAGGCGAACTTCGGACCGGACGGCAGTTACGGGGTGTTTGTTCGCAGCGACACCAATGTGGAGGATCTGCCCGGCTTCACTGGCGCAGGCCTGAATCGCACCGTGCACCATGTGGTCGGTGTGGCCGCTGTATTGGATGCCATCCGGGAAGTGTGGGCATCCCCGTTCAGCGAACGCGCGTTTCGCTGGCGACAGGGCCATATGGATTTCCCGGAGCATGTGTATGCCTCCGTATTGCTGCATGAAAGCGTACCGGCGGAGAAGTCCGGCGTGATGATTACCGCAGACCCCGATACGGCGGACACACGCTTTCTCACCATCGTTACCAGTCCGGGCGTCGGGGGTGGCGTGGACGGCCAGGCAGCAGAAACGCTCCGCGTGAACCTGGAGACAGGTGCAGTCCGGCTGCTGGCCTCGGCGACCGCGGCGCAGATGCGCGTGCTGCGCAATACCGGTGGTTCGGTGTTGGTCGAGGCTCCCGCGCCGGACCGGCTCCTGCTGCCGGAAGAGCTGCAACAACTCGTCGACCTGGCGCAGGCCCTGCCGACATCCTACCCACCCCTACTGGATGCTCAGGGCAACCGGGCGCCAGCGGACATCGAATTTGGCTTTCAGGATGGCCAGCTGAAGCTTTTCCAGATTCGGCCGTTCGTGCAGAATGCCCGCACCTCACGCAACCGGTACCTGGGTACGCTCGATGCCGCATTACGCGAAAGACAGGCCCGGGCCATTCACACGGTTGACCTGCAGGCGCTGCCAGGCAAACCCACGGATCGCCTCCATTCAGTTCCAACAACACCGATGACCGGGACGCCATCCTTGATGCCGGGCCCGGAGGTGACGCCGTGAGACGGATGCTGGCCTGCGGCCTGGCCCTGTGGTCCACCGTGGTGGTGGCCTATCCACTGGATGCCTTTCAGGAAACAGGAATCCGCCGACTGGAGTATTACCGGCTGGCGCAAACCGGCGAGGCCAGAGGGCCGCGCTTTCCGTCTGGTCAGCAGCTCACAAGCGCACAGATACGTCCTGGCTGGGCGCATGATGCGGGCACCACACTACCCGAGGTGGATGCTGAATTCAGTGCCGCGCTGACCGGCCTGCTGGACAAGGCCGCGCGACCGGATTACGGCATCGCGGTCCTCGACCTCAGCATCCCCGGTCAACCGCGTTACGGCGTGCATCAGGCCGACTTGCAGGCAAATGCCGGCAGCGTCGGCAAGATCCTGGTCGCCCTGGCGTTGTTCCACCAGCTGGCGCAGATCTATCCGCAGGATATCAATCAGCGCGCGCGCATCCTGCGGGAAACACGCATCACCGCCGATGCATTCAGCCAGTACGACCATCACGTCGTACCGTTTTATGATCCGGAAACCCGGAAACGGGCACACCGGCCGATCCGGATCGGCGATCAGGCCAGCCTGTGGGAGTACCTGGACTGGATGATGTCGGCGAGTTCCAATTCAGCGGCCGCCATGGTGCAGAAAGAGCTGATTGCCCTGCGTCATTTCGGTGAACGGTACCCGGTCTCCGCCGAGGAAAAATCAGCGTTTTTCACCCAGACCTCGCGCAAGGAACTCGGGGAGATCTACCAGGCCGCCCAGACGGCGGCGGTTACGGCCGCCGGATTAGACCCTGCACAGATCCGCCAGGGCAGTTTCTTCACGCGCACGGGAAACCAGCG
>JBFKXW010000114.1:0-7927 GCA_041637915.1 Pseudomonadales bacterium
GTTTATTGTGCAGGGGTACAACTGGATGGCGGAAAGTTGTTCGCGCATTCGGGATGCGCAGGCGCTGCTGAACTGTGAGGGCGCCAATCTCTATTACCTCCAGTATCAGGAAGCCTTCAACAGCGAGGACAAGGAAAACAAGGCGCGGTCGCAGGGTCTCTACGCGCGGCACAAGAAGTCGGCTGACAAGGCCATTCGCTTTTACAAAAAAGCCAATTAGAGCTTGCCCGGGTCTTCTTGCGGGGTCGACGCGGGAAGCTGCGGGTGCGACAGCTGTGAGAAGCTGCTCTGGTTTTAAGATGAATATTCTATAAGAGGCTGCGGCGATCAATGGATTTGGCATTGGACGCCGAGGTGCGATGCTCCTGACAATGGAATATTGGGACTCTTTCAGCGTGCAGCGGAGATTCGGCAGTGCACAGTGACCGCTCGTTTCAGACCCAACACCCGGATGCATCCTTGCGCGCCCTGCTGGTGGAGGATGACATCGACGATTTGATGATTCTCTCCGATACACTGCTGGATGCTTCGGAAAGCGAGGTGGAGATCGAGTCGGCCTTTTGCCTCGAAACGGCGGAGCGGCTGATGCGCGAGCAGGATTTCGACGTCGTATTGCTGGATTTGAATCTCTCCGATTCCGGTGGTGTGCACACGGTGCGTGCGGTCAGACGTTGCATCCGGAATGCATCCATCGTAGTGGTCAGCGGGAGCGAGGATCCCGATGCCGCCGAGCAATGTATGCGCGAGGGTGCGCTGGCGTACATCCGGAAGTCGCAGTTGAAACGTGAGGTGCTGATGGATGCGCTGCTGACTGCCTGGGAGCGGGCACAAGATCGCAAGATGCGGGAGTTGGAGATCGCGCTAGAGCAGCATCGTATGGCGCTTTATGAAGTGCACCCGCGAGAATCACAGGAGGCGATGGGCAGCCTGCGGGCCCTGCGGATGCGTGCCCCGGACCTGTATGCCGAATGTGCAAGGCGTTACCGGGTGCTGCTGTCGGATTATTTTCTTGCACAGGCGGAACGCGGGAAAGTTTCCGAAGAGCAACTAACCGGACTGGTGGGTTATCTCGGGGAACTCAGTTGCGATGCCACGGATTTGCGGGATATCCATCTGGAGGCATTGCACCTACGGCCGGTTTCGGAACAACCCATCCAGCCGGAATACGTGTCGCGGGACGCGCAGTACCTCCTCCTGGAAGTGATGGGAAGGCTTCTGCACTTTTACCGATCGCTGAAAACCCGCGGGCCAGTGCACTAGCCGGCCCGGTTCAGATCCCGGGACGGCCTCGCTCGCCCGGTGATCGGCGTTGCCCGTTCACGCCGCGCCACCGGGGGCGACGGCCGGGTCAACCGGCAGGTCCGCGATGCGATCTGCGTGTGCCCGGGCGCCGACCTCCAGGAACAGGCTGCGGGCGGCTTCTGCGAACTGTTTGATGGCTGCCCTGTCCTTCATCGCTGCCGCGAGTTTGGCGCGTTCCAGGTGCGCAAAGGGCGTGTAGACGGTAGCGCCGGTGCTGTGAATCAGGGCCTCTGCCTGATCCAGCGTTGCACTCACTTCCTGTGGGGCGTCCCGATGCTGCCACTTGCGCAGGATGCGGGCCTTGCAGAGCAGGGCGTTACACTCGGCCAACCTGAACATACCGCGCTGTGCCAGGTGAACGGCTTCGTCCACGGTTTCCATGGCGGATTCCGGATTCCCCGAGCCGAATCGAGCCGCCGCCAGATAGGATAGATGGAGCGGCCGGAACTGGAAGCCGGGTTTGCCAGGCTCCGTGAGTGGCAGCGCGTACTCCAGCACCTCCAGAGCGGCTGGCCACTCCCGGTGGATGGCATGCACGCTGCCCAATGCACGATAGGCAACCGCCTTGAAGAACGGGCTGCCGTATTCTTCCGCTTTGGCAACGGCTTGCTGGGCCTCACTGCGTGCATTGTCATAGCGCCCGGACAGGCAGGCGATCTCCACCAGGTTGGCGTGTATCCAGCTGATATTGCGGCCTGCCCGGGCCGCCACCACCAGAGCCTGGCGCATCTCCTGTTCGGCCTCTTCCAGTTTGCCGGAGTAGGCCAGCATCAGGGCGCGGAAGGCTCTTGATCCCATGTTTTCCAGTGTCATCTCGGTCCGGTGCCAGTCCCCGGATATGGCCTGCAATCCCTCGCGCAGCCGGCCGGTGGCGTGGTAGGACAGCAGAATGGGAATCCGAAAACGTGCAATGAGTTGCTCGTCGTTCTCTGCGGCAGCGATGCGCTGCGCCTCCAGCACCATGTTGAGGGATTCTTCTGCATGCCCACGGAACAACTCCACCCCGCTGCTGGCAATCATCAGTTCCGCAAGACCCAGACAATCGTTGGTGTCCTCGGCCATCTTGCGTGCTTCCAGGAAGCACCGCTCCACCTCTTCTTCCGCCACGGGAAACAGCGGTGCCGTGCGGATGATGCCGGCGCGCGCCACGATGCCCAGGTGCAGGGCTTCCGGCGTCGGTTGGGCGCGTTCCAGGAGGGCGATGCAGTGCCGGTATCGCGCCAGTGCCTCATCCAGGAAACGCTGACCGGACCAGAGGGCCGCCCGGATGGTCCATTCTGCGGCCTGCAGGAACTCCCCGGCATGCTCGCAATGGTGCGCCAGCAAGGCTGCTGTCTCGCCCGGGATCTCTTTCTCCGTGAGGCCCGATTCCAGCCACGCGGCGAGCCGGCCATGAATCCGTGCGCGACGCTCACGCAACTGGGACTTGTAAGCAACCTGCTGGGTCAGTGGATGCGTAAAGCCAAACTCCCGCGTCGGCTCCAGTTGCACTTCGAACAGGTAATTGCCCTCCTGCAGCACGGACAATGCCCCCGTGATCGCCTGCGCAGGCAGATCGCAAACCGCTGCGAGCGTTTCCTGTGCGAATTCCTGTCCAACCACCGCAGCCGTCTGTAATACCTCCTTTTGGTCCTCGGACAGGCGGTCGATGCGGGCCGCCAGGATCGCTTCCACAGTAGGCGGAATGCCGAGCTCGTCAACCGGTTTCTTGAGCACATACTGGCCGCGCTGGCCCTCCAGGTGGCCGCTCTCGACCAGGGAGCGCACGGCTTCCTCCACAAAAAACGGATTGCCGGCAGCCTGTTTCCGGATGCGCTGGGAGAGGTCGGCGGTGCAGGTACTGCTGCCCAGTTGTTCACGGGCCAGTTGCGCGATTGCCTCTTCGCCCAATGGTTGCAGGCGGATTTCTTCACTGTAGCGATGACCCAGGCATCTGTTTTCATAGCCAGGGCGAAAGTTGATCAGGACAAGCAGGGGTTTTTCAATTTCGCCGGAGAATGCGCGGCGGAGAAAGTTTTCGCTGGATTGATCAATCCAGTGCATGTCCTCGATGAGAGCAACAACCGGGCCGTTCGAGCAGGTCAGACACAGGCACCGGAACACCTCCGCAAGAATTTCCTCGCGTTGTTCCGGGGGTACGTCTGGCGGGAGCCGGCCCGGCTCCGCGATGCCCATGAACTCCAGCACGAGGGGCAGGGCGTCTTTGTCCTCCAGGCCCGCCAGTGCCATGGTGCCGGCCACTTTGCGCCGTGCCTCCACGGGCGGGTCGGTGTCCGTCACGCCGAAGACACTGCGAAAAAGCCCGACGACAGGAAAATTCGGGACGGCATTTCCATAGGGGACGCCACTGGTGGCATGTACGGTGAGCCCCTTCCCCCGGCATTCCGTGGTGAATTCGAAACACAGTCGACTCTTGCCGATCCCGCCATCGGCCACAACTGCGACCACCTCCGTGCTGCCGGCCAGCACCCGGTCCAGGCTGGCACGTAACTGGGCGACTTCCTGCTCCCGTCCGATGAATGTGGAAAGCCCGCGGGCACGCGACAGTTCAATGCGCAAGGTCGACTGACCCACTGACTCCAGGTCGTACACCCGCACTGGCTCGGACACGCCCTTGACCTGACTTTCCCCCAAATCGCGTAGCTGGAAGTAACCCTCGACCAGCGCAGCGGTGTGACGTGTCAGGAAGGCATGGCCGGGTTCGCATATCGCTTCCATGCGGGCTGCCAGTCCGACGGTGTGCCCCTGCGCCGTGTAGTCCATGCGCAGGTCATCGCCGATCTTTCCAACCACAACCTCACCGGAATTGATGCCGATGCGCGCGGACAGGTTCAGGCCGTCCTGTAAACGCAACTCATCCGCAAAGCGGCGCAATTCCTGCCGCATCGTGAGGGCTGCGTGACACGCCCGCACGGCATGATCCTCATGGGCGATCGGTGCACCGAACAGCGCCATGATGCCGTCGCCGGTGTACTGATTGATGGTGCCTTCAAACTGGTGAACAGCTTCGGAGAGAATGCCAAAGAAGCGATCCAGTACCCGGTGCCATTCTTCGGCATCCACCTGTTCGGACAGTTCCATGGACCCCTTCAGGTCGGCAAACAGGACGGTCACCTGTTTGCGCTCCCCCTCCAGTGCACTGCGGTTGGTGAGGATACGCCTGGCCAGATGGTCAGGCGTGTAACTGCGTGGATTGGCCTCTGATGGACTTGTTCCGGGTTCTGCAGGGGACGAGGTGACGGGTGCCTCTGTGCGTTGTGCGCCCGTCATCGCGTGGCCACAGGCATTACAGAAACGGGCGCCTGGAGGGTTCTCGTGCTGGCAGGCCGGGCAGCGCTGCGACATGCTGGCGCCGCAATGATTGCAGAAGTTTGCGCCGACAGGGTTTTCCTGCCCGCATTGCGTACACTGGCTGCTCAATCCAACCTCCCGGCTTTCCGTTCAAGCGCCAAGGCACGCAGAGGCACCATTCTGTCACTGCCTGTCATGCTTTTGAAAATACGTGGTTTTGCGGGCGCGGGAAAGGGACCGCCCCGATTCGTTGGTAACCCTGTGGACGGTAGCGGTTGCGGATTGATTCCAGCCACGGCTGGCTGCCCGTGACCTGAAAAGCACGCTCCAACAAGCGAATCAGTTCCGGGGTCTTGGGCAGAGCGGGCGGGACGGCCGTATCGAACGGGTTGTTGCCGAGGCACCCGGCGAGCCGGAATGGTGTGGGGCCGGAAGCGTCCTGCCTCTCTGCCGAATACAGGTTGGGGTCTTCCACAAAGCTGTCGATACGGCCCAGCCGGATCCGCGAAAGGGGCGGGGGGCCGTGCAGGTGCTGCGTCGTGTCGGGCCATTCGGATGGGCGGCGGTACGGGGCAATCGGGCATTTTCGCGGGTCAGGGGGCAGGGTAAGATGCGGGTTTCTGAAAGGACGGGATAGGGCGAGTGACGGCGCAACCGGAGGACCCGGATCGGCTGGTTCGAATGGCGCAGGGCTGGCTGCGGCAGAAGGAATTCACGCGCTTCGAGGTGCGGGCAGCGCTGTTGCGTGCGGGGGGACACGCGGGAGACATCGACCGGGTGCTGGACCGGCTCACGGAACAGTCACTGCTGGACGACTACCGCACGGGCTGGCGCTACGTCCTGCGCCGCTCTGCGCGCCTGCGCGGACCGGACGTGATTTGCCGGGAACTGCAGGAGCGGGGGGTGGCGCCCGAACTCGCCCGCAAACTGGTCGGCCGTATTCCGGACGAAGAGTGGCAGCGCTACGCGCTGCGCGTCTGGGAACGCTATTTCGGAGAAGGCGGTGGTCGGCGCCGTTCGCCACTGCATGGTCCTGCCACCATGCTGCGCATGCGCGGATTCCGCGCCGAGCACATCGAAGCGGTTCTCAGCATCGCTGCACTGTAGGCGGCAGCGCTGTGCCGCAGCGTTTCCGCCAGCACCTGCCGTCGTCCGGCTAGATCAGGGTGTCCCGGCAGTACAGGTTGAGCAGATCGCTGCGGGTGGTGTCGGCATTATGCTCGGTTTTCGCACCGACATCCCAAATCTGGTAGTTGCCTTCCCCCTTGTCCACCAGTTTGGCGCCATCGTGCAGCACGACCCAGCTGCCGTCATCCTGCTTTACGAAGACGACGCCCGTGCAGGGCTGGTCAATGGAATCCGCGTGACTCTGGACCGACCATCCGGTCATTGCGAGTGCAGTCAGAATGGGCACAATCTGACGTGTTTTCAGAAACATGGTTGAAGCTCCTCAGAAAGCGGACAGGCGGTAATACGGCCAAACATGCTGCCTGAACGACCCCCGGCGTGCCATGGCATTTTGGCAGGAGTCCGGGCGCTCATAGGGATTGGCTATCAGCTGTATTGAAAAAAGCGAATTCACAAACTGTAGTTGACGCACTAGCTTGTAGAGATGCGGCGCCTCTATTTGCGCCTCCGGATGACTTTCTCAGCCTGTTCACATCAAGGAAACCATCATGCCACGCAGTCTGAAACAAGCGATCGCCTCGGCCACCCTTTCCACCTCGCTGGCACTTTCTGCCGCCTCGCCCGTGGTTGCCAGTGGGGAAGCCCGTACCAATCAGTTCTGGTGGCCAGACCAGCTGAATCTGTCTCCTTTGCGCGACCACGACGCACGCTCCAACCCGCTGGGTGCCGACTTCGACTATGCGGCAGCATTCGCCAAGGTGGACCTGCAGGCGCTGAAAGCAGATCTGAACCGCGTGCTGACCGACTCGCAGGACTGGTGGCCGGCGGATTTCGGGAACTACGGGCCCTTTTTTATCCGGCTGTCCTGGCACAGTGCCGGGACCTACCGCACCCTGGATGGCCGCGGTGGTGGTGACGGCGGACAGATGCGGTTTGATCCGCTCAACAGCTGGCCGGACAACGGCAACCTGGACAAGGCACGCCGCCTTCTGTGGCCGGTGAAACAGAAATACGGCGAGAACGTCTCCTGGGCAGATCTGATGATCCTGGCAGGGAACGTGGCGCTGGAAAACATGGGTTTCAAGACCTTCGGGTTCGCCGGTGGGCGGGCGGATGACTGGGAGCCTGATCTGGTGTACTGGGGGCCGGAAGTGAAAATGCTCGCCAGCGATCGCGAGGATCGGGATGGCAAATTGCAGCGTCCGCTGGGCGCCACGCATATGGGTCTCATTTATGTGAACCCGGAGGGTCCGAAGGGAAAACCGGACCCGGTCGGTTCGGCGCGAAATATCCGCACGGCCTTTGGCCGGATGGCGATGAATGACGAAGAAACCGTAGCCTTGATTGCCGGTGGTCATACGTTCGGAAAAATGCACGGAGCCCATGATCCTAAGAAATGCGTGGGTCCGGAACCAGCCGCCGCAGCGATCGAGCAGCAGGGGCAGGGCTGGATCAACAAATGCGGCAAGGGCCACTCGGAAGACACGGTGACCAGTGGGCTGGAAGGAGCCTGGACACAGGCACCCACCCAGTGGACCACGCTGTACCTGTCGAATCTGCTGAACTTTGAGTGGAAACAGACCCGCAGCCCCGCGGGGGGGATCCAGTGGATACCAAAGGATGAAGCACTGCATCAGTCGGTTCCGGATGCGCATGTGAAGGGCAAGCGGAATCCACCGGTGATGACGACGGCGGATCTCGCGCTCAAGTTCGATCCTGCGTATCGAAAAATTGTCGAGCGTTTTCTCGCCGACCCGGAAGCCTACCGGCTGGCCTTTGCCAAGGCTTGGTTCAAACTGACGCATCGGGATATGGGGCCGCGGGTTCGCTACATCGGAAACGAGATTCCTGCCGAGGTGCAGTTGTGGCAGGATCCGGTGCCGGCACCGCAGCAGCCACTGGTTTCTGCGGCGCAGGCGGACGCACTGAAGAAGCAGATACTGGAGTCTGGTATCGGCATACCTTCGCTGGTGCGGGTTGCCTGGGGTGCGGCGTCGAGTTATCGCGATTCGGATATGCGTGGCGGTGCGAATGGTGCCCGCATCCGGCTTGCCCCGCAGAAGGACTGGGCTGTCAACAATCCGGCTGAGTTGCAGCGCGTGCTGGAGCAGCTGGCGGACATCCAGCGTGACTTTCACGGGAAATCAAAGGCCAGGATCTCCATGGCTGACCTGATCGTGCTGGGCGGCGCGGCTGCAATTGAGCA
>JBFKXW010000115.1:0-7915 GCA_041637915.1 Pseudomonadales bacterium
GCCTGGCAATTGATGGTGGTGATGGGCAGCCTGAAAACCGGTGAACGGGTGCTGATTCACAATGCCGGCGGTGGTGTCGGCCTGGCCGCGCTGGATATTGCCCGCCATATCGGCGCAGAGACCATCGGCACGGCCAGCTCACGCAAGCACGCCGCGTTGCGGGAACGGGGCCTGGACCATGCCATCGACTACACCCAGGGCGACTGGCAGGACGCGGTGCGTGATCTGACCGGGGGCAAGGGTGTCGACCTGGTCATTGACCCACTGGGTGGCGAACACTGGAAACGCAGTTATGCGGCACTCCGCTCTGCCGGGCGCCTGGGCATGTTCGGC
Source organism: Pseudomonadales bacterium (assembly GCA_041637915.1). GTDB lineage: Bacteria > Pseudomonadota > Gammaproteobacteria > Pseudomonadales > JBFGWM01 > JBFJWR01. The sequence continues at coordinate 334 of JBFKXW010000115.1, forward strand.
GTGTCAACCGCCTCGGAAGGACACATGGGCAGCAAGGTACGCCTGCTGAAAACCGCGATGCAGATGCCCTTCTTCCATCCGATCGGCCTGATGAACGTCAACCGCTCGGTGTTTGGTGTCAACATGGGACACATGTGGCACGAGGCGGACATGCTGCGCGATTGGATGGCGCAGATTCTCGCGGGCATCCCGGATGGCTGGGTGCGCCCGCACGTCGACGCGACATTCTCCTTCGCGGACGCAGGCAAGGCCCACGCGTACCTGGAAGACCGCAAGAATTTCGGCAAGGTGGTGCTGACACCGTGAGCAAACAGTCAAAAAAACGCAGACGAATTGCCGTCCTCGGGGGAAACTTTGCCGGGCTGAGCGCCGCACTGGCATTGCCTGACCGCCATGAAGTCACACTGATCGATTCGGCGGCGGAATTTGAGTGGACCCCGAACATCCACGAGCTGGTCTCCGGGGTCAAGGCGCCGGAGCACCTGCGCATTGAACGCAAGCGACTGTTGCGCAAACACGGGCACAGTTTCCTGCAGGTACGCGCCCAGGCACTGGAGCCGGATCAGGATCGAATCCGGGTGTCCAGCGCAGTCTATGTCGACTATGACGCCTGCATCGTCGCCATCGGCGGAGATTCGCTGCGCGAACGGGTCAAGGGCGCGGCCGAACACAGCATCCCCTTTCGCACCGTTGCGGACTGCCACGCCATCTACGAAAAACTGCAACAGCTGTCCGGCCGCAGCAAGTTTTCCGTCACGATCGTCGGCGGTGGGGTCAGCGGGGTGGAGGCACTTGGTGAACTGCTGCGCAGCTACCGCGACCACCCCGGCATGACGGTACATGTCGTCGAGGCCGGCGCACACCTGATGCCGTCCTCACCACGGGAACTGGACGAGGATATCCGCGCCCACTGCGCGGATCGGGACGTGCAATTTCATTGCGGCGTCACGGTCGAGAAGATCAGCAATCGCAGCATCTGGCTCTCGAATGCCTGCCTGCTCCCCACCGACCTGACGATCTGGACCGCTGGCCAGACCATTCCGGCACTGCTTGAGGATGCCGGGCTCGGTCCGGGCGGAGACGATGGCGCTCCGGTGAAGGCGACCCTGCAGTCACAACGAAGGGAAAACATTTTCGTGGCGGGTGATTGTGCGGTGCTGAGAAAACCAATCAAGCGACAGGCCTATCATGCCATTGAGATGGGGGAGCATGCGGCAGCGAATTGCGAACGATTCCTGCGCGGTCGAAAGTTGCGGAAGTACCGCCCGTCGCGCAAACCGATTCTCGTGGCGTTTGGCGATCTGGATACCTACCTCGTGGCCGGCAAACGGGTCATCGCCGGGCCCAGTCTGGCCGGCGCAAAGGAAGCCCTGTTCCAGGGCGGTATGGCGCTGTTTGCGCCACCACTGGCCAAGGAAGATGCTGCGCGGCTCTACAAGCGTTTCAGCCGCAGCGTCACCCACCTGCTGCTGCCGCAGTTCGATTCACTGGAGGCCGCCATGTCACTGGGCCGCTACCGCTGGGTAGCATGAGCGCATGGGGAGGGCTCAGTTCCGGGCAGCCTGAGCGGCCTCTTCCAGCCTGGCGAGCAACCAGGCAACTTCTGCGGACAGCAGGGCGGTCAGATCCAGAAATCCAGACTCCCATGCAGGATCTGGCGTATTGATCAGTCCCAGGCCCGGAATCTCCCAATCCTGGCGCGCGGCCGTCCCCGCACACAGGGTATTTACGTAGCTGCGAAAGATTTCGCCCAGTCGGGGCTGGCCGGTCTCGCTGATACTCACCACGACATCGTAGCGGGCCTTTGCAAACGCCAGCCCCAACGGCTCTTCGGGCAGATCGAACCCCTCACGCTGCAAGGCACGTTCAAACCGTGTGGCCCAATCACGCAATTCGAAACCGGCACTGTGATAACCACAGGGAAAGACGGTAATCCGACGCGCGGTTTCTGCTGCGAGCCAGGCCCGCTCACCTGCATCATCGCTGACAAACAAAACCCGCAGCGCTCGCGCCATGGGCATCGGATACTGCCGCTTGCGGGGGGCCATTCCCTGACTGATTTCCATTGCGAAACCTCCACCTATTTCATTTCGCTGATCATTCATCCGTTTTCCACGGTATGCACTTCAGCAAGCTGAGATGACGCATCCGTGACAACGGCATCAATCATTTACGACAAGAGATGAATCGAGGGTGAACCGCGAACGGCCGGTAGATCCCGGAATCCGGCGTATTTGCAGGCCGGGCGGGAGGACCTATCCGGTTTCCGACTTCAACCGGCGTACCATCTGGCGCTCGTAAAAGCCGGGGGCAGCACGCGACAACAGCCAGGAAATCCGACCGACCCGCCCGATCACGCGGATTTGCTCGCGCCGGTACGCAGCGTCCACGATCTCGGAAACCGCGTCCGCCGGAGACATGGGCTGACCGATGGTCTTGTAGGCATGCTGCACCGGGCCGCCATCCTTGCCCAACTGGTTCTTCTCGATACCGGTCGCGACAAAGGACGGGCACGCCAGCGTCACACTGACGCCATCATCAGCGAGTTCACCGCGCAAACTGGAATAAAACCCCTGCACGGCATGTTTGCTGGCGGCATAGGCGGTCCGGGCAATCAGTGGCGCGAAGCCGGCGACCGATGAAATCGCAACGATCCGGCCACGACGCTCGCGCAGAAAGGGGATGGCCGGCTTGGTCACGTGGACAGCGCCCCAGAAGTTGACATTCATAACCTGATGAATGACCTGCAGTTCCGTCTCTGCAAAGGCGCTTCGGTGGGAAATCCCCGCATTGCAAACCAGCACGTCGATACCACCGAAGTGTTTCGCCGCCGCCTCCACCGCAGTCTGGCACTGCCCCGCATCGGTGACATCGCAGGTCCAGACCGCACACGTGATGCCCGCAGCTTCGAGTTCCGCCTGCAGTGCATCGAGCTTGCTGGCATGCATGTCCAATGCGGCGATCCATGCGCCCCGCCGGCCGAATTGCCGGCACATCTCGGCGCCCAGGCCACCGGTTGCGCCGGTGATCACGACGCATTGATCCGTGAAGTCGTTTTTCATGGCGTTCTACCCTCCATACTCAGGCAGCCTGCAAGGTCCGCCCGTGACGGGCGGCCAGGTACACTCCGAACGCCTCGCGCGATGTTTTCTGCGGTATAAATCCGAAGTCGTTTTTCAGTTTTTCATTCAGCAGAACCGGCCGGTAACGCAGGAAATCAAGCTGTTCAGGCCCGTACTGCGTCATCCGCAACGGTTTCAGCACCCGCAATGCAGCGCGCAGCAGCGGCGCCGGCAGTGTGCGCGTCGGTTTGCCCAGCAGTGCGGCAATTTCCTGAATGCGCAGGCAGCCGTCTCCCGCCAGGTTGTAACAGCCGGGACGGTCAGAGGTGACCGCCTGCTCCAGACAGGCGGCGACGTCCTGATCCCAGATGAACACGAACGGGCTGTCGCTGCCGCCAATCACCAGCACTTGGCGTTTCTCAAACAGGTTGGTGATCTGGTTCGATACAGTCTCGCCGATGATGGTACCGATTCGGAACACGAACTGCTGCAAGCCGGGATGCGAGGCCCGGTATTCGGCCAGCATGTGTTCGACCAGCTTCTTGTGATGCGAATAGGCAAACACCTCGTTGCCCCGCAGCGGACACTCCTCGGTGATCCATGCCGGGTTGTCCGCGTGATATCCATAGGCCGCGCCGCTGGAGGATACGACCACCCGCTCCACGCCCTGCGCCACACAGGCCTCCAATACGTTGCGCGTACCCTCCACATCGACCGAGTACTCGAACGCCCGGTCACTGTCACGGCCCGGGGTCACGATGGATGCCAGATGTACGACGACACGGACATCATGCAAAGCGAACAAAGCCGCCAGCCCGGCATCCCGAATATCCGCAATCACATATTCAACACCAGGCACACGGCGTTCCGGCGGCACTTCCCGTACGTCGGTCGCGAGGATGCGCCCGTGCGCGCCCGACAGGCGCTGCAGCAACTGCGTGCCGAGATAACCGGCACCGCCGGTCACCAGAATGGTTCCTGTCATGTCGTTTCCTCCACGGGAATCAGCCGACGGCGCCAGAACGAGGCAATGCTGAGACCGGCCACCAGGTGCCAGATTCCCCAGGCCGCGGCGATGATCGCCATGCCTCCCAGACCGTCGAAAAAGTTGAAAATCAGGATCAGACCCAGCCCTGAATTCTGAATACCGACCTCAATGGCGACCGCACGCCGCTCGTACTCGCGGACCCCCGCCACGCGGGCCAGTGAATAACCCGTGGCCAGTGCGAGCGCGTTGTGCAGGATCACCACAAAAATCACGCCGCCGATGTAGGTGAGAAAGTGCTGCCAGTTGGCCGCCAGCGCGCCAAAAATGAAACACACAAACACCACCAGTGAAAACATTTTCATCGGTTCTCGCATGCGTGCGGCGACGCCCGGGTAATGCGCACCAACGGCCATGCCTGCGGCCATGGGAATTCCCAGCAGCATCAGGATCGTGACCAGCATGTCGACCGGGTCGAGCGTAAAAGTACGTAACAGGCCGGAAGCGTCCGGGTACAGCGAGGCCCACAGATTAAAATTGAGTGGTGTCATCAGCACCGCAGCCAGGGTGGAGATTGCCGACATCGTGACGGAGAGCGCCGTGTTGCCGCGCGAGAAATGCGTCATAAAATTGGAGATGTTTCCACCCGGGCAGGCGGCCACCAGCATCATACCCAGCGCAATACTGGGCTGCGGCTGCAGCAACATCACCAGGCCAAACGTCAGTGCCGGAAAGATGAGGAACTGGCTGGCCAAGCCGATCAGCACGGCACGCGGGAAACGCGCCACGCGTCGAAAATCATCAACTCGCATGTCCAGCGCAATGCCAAAGATCACCAGACCGAGGATGCAATTGAGCACGAAGAGCGTCGATGGATTGAAGTTCAGCTGCACCTGGTCGAGCGGCAACATGGTCATCGATTCCCGTTATTTGAGTAGCAGACCCATGCCTGACAAAAGTAATAACATTTGCAGCACCAGGTTGAACTGACGTTCACTGACCCGGTGATGCAGGTAATCACCCAGCAGAATGCCACCAGCCAGCGCGGGTAGCATCCAGAGGAAGGTGTGCGTGGTCCACGCCGTCCAGCGTCCGGCATAGAGGAAATAACCCAGCAGCGCTGCATTCAGAGTGGGCCAGAGCACCAACAGGGTGGCCCGGAATGCGCTTTTCTCCAAGCCGTGCTGACTCAGCCCGTACACCAGGAGCGGCCCCCCCGTGCCGAACATGCCCTGCACCATGCCGGCCGCCCCGGTCCATGTATAGAAGCGTGGCATGGAGACCTGCACCGGCGCAGCAATGCCCCGCAGCAGCTTGTACAGTTCCCGCCCTGCGACGAACACAACGATGAGCCCCAGCGTCCACTGCAGCGCCTCGCCCGGTAACCAGCTGGCGAGATAGATGCCCAGCGGCATGCCGAGCAGCATCAGCGGCAGGATCTCCCGAAGTAGCAGCGACCAGTTGATGTGGGGATGATAGCGGCTGAGCAGGTAGAAGCTGTGCGGAAAAGTCAGCGCAATCATGATGGGTATAAGCTGCGGGAGCGGAAAGATCAGCGCGCCCAGTGTCAGCGCGATCAGTACCGCACCGAAACCGGTCACGGACTGCGCAAAAAATGCCAATCCGACCGCCAGGCCCAGCAGCACCAACTCCATCAGACCTGCCCGCTTACGCCGCGCGCGTGGCAGGACGATCCAGTTGCTTCATCTTCTCGACACATCGGCAGACCTCTTTACGGAAAGTATCCTTATGGACGTAGTAGGCCATGCGGTCCAGCTTGATGTAGTTCATTCCGCCGGACAGATCCGGTTCCGGCCCACTCTTGTAGTCACGGAACCACCGGGCTGCCTCGGTGTTCCGTTCACAGGCATCAATAAAACGCGCCACCAGTTCTGCCTGCTCCGCGCGGCCCTCCCAGCCGATCCCGGACGCCTCGATCATGCCGAGAATGAAGAGATTGTCGTATTCCGGGTGGAACGCATTGAGGAAAAATCCGGGCTTATAGCCCCGCCGGTTCAGGTGCTTGTCGTCCAGGAACGGATAATGCAGGCGGTAGCCGGTCGCCAGCAGGATCAGGTCGTACTCCTCGCTGCGGCCATCCTTGAAATGCACCGTTTTTCCTTCAAACCGGGCGATATCGCCCTGAATACGCACATCGCCATGGCCGGCGTGATAGAGAATCATCGAGTTCACGATCGGGTGTGATTCGTAGAGCTTGTGATCCGGCTCCGGAAAACCGAGCCGCTTGGGGTCACCCACAAACATTTTGAGCATGGTCGCGTCCACACGGCGCTTCAACGGGAGTGGCAGATCAATCTTTCCGCCGAATGCATCGGCGGGCAGCCCGAACACAAACTTGGGCACGAAGTGGTAGCCGCGGCGCATGGACAGGTCCACGGACTTTGCGCGGTGACAGGCATCCACTGCGATATCGCAGCCGCTGTTGCCGGCACCGACCACCAACACGCGCTTGCCCTCGAAGAGGCTGGCAGACTTGTACTGGCTGGAGTGCAGGATTTCACCGCTGAACTCGCCCTCGAACGCAGGCATGTTGGGTTCTGAAAGCGTTCCGTTGGCCACCAGCAGGCCGCGGTAACGGCGCACAGCACCATCTGAGAGCGTCAGGATCCAGTTCCCCTCCCCGTCCCGTTCCGCTTTCTCTACACGCGTATTGAAAAGGTAATGCTCGTACAGGCCGAAATGTCGGGCGTAGTCCCGAAAGTAGGCGCGCATCTCGTGATGCGCCGGGTAATCCGCCACCTCCTCGCGCATCGGGTATTCCTTGAATTCTGTCATCCGCTTGGAGGAGATCAGGTGCGCCGACTCGTACATGGTGCTGACCGGGTTCTCGATATCCCAGAGTCCGCCCACATCGCCGTGGCCCTCGTAGCCATCGAACGACACACCGACCAGTTTCAGCTTGCGGGCGGCGGCGAGGCCGGCAGGTCCGGCACCAATGATTGCGTATTTCTGACTGCGGTCTTCCACCTGGTTCATGCGAAACCCCCACCTCGACTTGTTTTGATGCTAACCACACTACGCAGCGGCGGCAGACGGGTATTGATCCTGCAGGCCGCCCCTTTGATCTGTGGCGCCATCTGCTAAGTTTGCAGGCGTGAACACGTCAGACCCATGGATTTCCAGCCAGAACCTGCGCGCGCTGCTGCAGTATCTGGACCACTGTGGTGTACCCGCAGAGCAGTCACGCGCATTGCTGAGCGGGCCCACCGAGGCCGTGGATGACCCGGAGGCACGGTTTGCCGCGAAAATCTATCTGGATCTCATGGCGCTTGGCGAACGGGCCACGGAAGACCCCTGGTTCGGCCATCACTACGGGGCCAACCTGCGGCCCGAGCGCTGGGGCGTGGCCGGTTACATGGCCTACCATTGCGACAATCTGGGCGAGGCACTGGCCGTGCAGCAACGCTATCAGGTTCTGGTGGGCACCATCGGCACCCCCTCGCTGCGCCAGGAAGGCGAATGTACGCTTCGCTGGCACCCCAACGTCCGGGGTGCGCGGCATGTGGCGGAGGAA
>JBFKXW010000116.1:0-7885 GCA_041637915.1 Pseudomonadales bacterium
CAACTGATGTGGCCCGCGCTGAACTTCGACGTGCCCTGGCTCAGCTACGGCCGCCTGCGCCCCCTGCACACCAATGCCGTGATCTTTGCATTTGGCGGGAGCGCGCTGTTTGCAACCAGCTACTGGGTTGTGCAGCGAACCTGCCGGGCTGCTTTGTTTCTGCCGGGACTGGCGAGTTTCACTTTCTGGGGCTGGCAACTGGTGATCCTGCTGGCCGCCATCACGCTGCCATTGGGTCTGACGCAGGGAAAAGAGTATGCCGAACTGGAATGGCCGATTGACCTGCTGATCGCCGTGGTCTGGGTCTCTTATGCGGTGGTGTTCTTCGGCACCATCGCGCGACGTCAGATTGCGCATATTTATGTTGCCAACTGGTTCTACGGTGCGTTCATCCTTACGGTGGCCATTCTGCACATCGTCAATTCCTTGGCCGTGCCAGTGGATTTTGCCAACAGCTACTCGGTGTACCCGGGAGCTGTCGATGCGATGGTGCAATGGTGGTACGGCCACAACGCGGTGGGCTTTTTCCTGACTGCCGGATTCCTCGGGATGATGTACTACTTCGTGCCCAAGCAGGCCGGGCGGCCGATCTACAGTTACCGGCTGTCGATTGTGCATTTCTGGGCGCTGATCTCCATCTACATGTGGGCCGGGCCTCATCATCTGCAATACACGGCAGTGCCGGACTGGGTGCAGACGCTGGGGATGACCTTTTCGCTGATCCTGATCGCCCCGAGCTGGGGTGGCATGATCAACGGGGTCATGACGCTCTCCGGCGCGTGGCACAAACTGCGCGATGACCCGGTGCTGAAGTTCATGATTGTGTCGTTATCCTTCTACGGAATGGCGACATTTGAAGGCCCCATGATGTCGATCAAAACGGTGAATGCCCTCTCGCATTACACCGACTGGACGATCGGACATGTGCATGCCGGGGCGCTTGGCTGGGTTGCGATGATGACAATCGGGTGCATCTACGCCCTGGTGCCGCGGCTGGTGGGGAAAACGGTCATGCACAGTGAATCCGCCATTAACCTGCATTTCTGGTTGTCCACCATTGGCGTGGTGCTCTACATCGCCGCGATGTGGGTGGCCGGCGTGACACAAGGCCTGATGTGGCGTGCGGTCGGGGCAGACGGGCAACTGACCTACACCTTCATCGAGAGCCTGCGGGCCACCTACCCGTTCTATTTTGTACGGCTGCTCGGCGGTCTCGTGTTTTTCTCCGGCATGCTGATCATGGCCTGGAACGTGTGGAAAACCATGATGCCCACGACGGAGCGTGACGCGCCCGGGGATCTGGCGCTGGTGGGGGCACGCGGATGAATCACGAAAGGATCGAGAAGCATATCGGCCTGATGGCGGTGCTGGTTGCCGTGGTGATCAGCTTCGGCGGGCTGGTGGAAATTGTGCCGTTGATGCTGCAGCGCGCACAGGCTGATGTGCCCGAGGCCGTGCAGCCGCTTCGGCCGCTTGAGGTGGCAGGACGCGAAATCTACCTGCGCGAGGGCTGCTTCAACTGTCACTCACAGATGGTCCGCAGTCTTGCGGAGGAGGTCCTGCGCTACGGTCCGGCGTCTGTCGCGGCGGAGTCGGCCTACGACCATCCGTTCCAGTGGGGGTCCAAGCGCACCGGTCCGGATCTCGCACGGGTGGGTGGGCGGTATTCCGATGACTGGCATCGCCTGCACCTGCTGGACCCGCGCGCGCTGGTGCCGGAATCCAACATGCCGGGTTACCCCTGGCTCGATAACACGTTCCTGGACCACCCGAAGGTGGCGCGCATGATGCGGGCGCTGCGCGCCACAGGGGTGCCGTACACCGAAGAGGATGTCCGGCGCGCACCGGCAGCCGTGAAGGGATACACGGAAATGGATGCACTGGTGGCATATCTGCAATCCCTGCGTGCGATGCCGCGGCGTACGGAGGTCGCACAAAAATGATCAAGGGTATAGCGACGCTGGCCTGCTTGCTGGCTTTTCTGGGCGTGGTCTGGTGGGCCTATGGTGGCCGTCGGCGCAGCCGATTTGAGGAGGCATCCCGCATCCCGCTGGAGGATGAGGAAGCCTCACCTGCATCCCGCTCGCGCGCTGATGAGACTGCGGAGAACGAGCAATGAGCGAGACCATGAGTGTCGTACTGGTGGTGGTCATCCTGCTCAACGTCGCCGCCTTCCTCTGGTTGATGTATGCCACGGGCAAAAAGCGTGTCGGTGAAGTCGCAGAGGGTGCCGTCAAGGATCATGTCTGGGACGATGATCTGCGCGAGTTGAACAATCCCATGCCGCGCTGGTGGTTGAATCTGTTCATCCTCACCATCGTTTTCTCACTGGGTTACTGGATTGCCTATCCCGGCCTGGGTGGGTTCGCCGGTGTGCTCGACTGGTCCTCCGAGCGGGAGATGGAAGCTGATCTGGCTACCTACCAGGCGCGCCGTGCGCAGTTCCTGCAGCAGTTTGAAGGGCGCGACATGGCGGCGCTGGTGCAGGACCCGGTCGCCAGGGAACGAGGTGAGAAGCTGTTTGGCCAGTACTGCGCGGGTTGTCATGGTGCGCGGGCACGCGGCGCGATCGGCTATCCCAACCTGGCGGACGCGGACTGGTTGTACGGCGGCGCGCCGGAGCAGGTTCTCGCCAGTATTCGCAATGGCCGCGCGGGATACATGATGCCTTTCTCAGAAACGCTGTCTGCAGAGGAAGTGGATGCGCTGGTCCTGTTACTGTCGAACTGGCCGCAGCAGGCGCGTCCCGGAGCGTTGGGCATGCGCGTCTTTCAAAAGCAATGCGCAGGCTGTCACGGTGCAGACGGGCGCGGCAATGTGCAGGTGGGCGCGCCGAACCTCACCGATGCGATCTGGTTGTACGGCGGTTCCGAGGATGCGCTCCGGCGCACCATCCTGCAGGGACGGAACGGCAATATGCCTGCACAGTCCGAACTGCTCACCGAAACCGAGATGCAGTTGCTGACCGCCTGGCTGCTCGGTCTCGCGGGCTGAGCGGACGAGTGCGGGATGCATTCCGGGTGATCCAATGAGTTATCCATATGAGCCGCAGGAACAGACTCGCCAGCCTTCCTGGGGCGCGTACACGCGCGTTATCGCCCTGATCAGCTGGGTGTCTTTTCTGGGTGCGGTGTTCGCGATGCCTTTGCTGATCTGGGTCGATCAGGTGGGTATTCACGATATGGGCGATATGACGCTGGTCTTCCTGCTCGCCTGGTTGCTGTGCATGCTGCCGGCTGCGCTTGCGCTTTTGCTGGGGCGCCGGCCGTCGTCGCCCGCAGACGTCGCCTCCTCGTCCGATTCCGGAGAGGCCCGTTGATGATGCAGGCGACCTCATTGTATGAATCCGCTCCGCGTATTCAGGCGCGGTCCGTGTGGGGGCGCTTTGCAAGGCTGCGGGTGCTCGCGATGTGCGCGCTGCTCGGCATCTACTATCTCGTGCCCTGGATACAGGTGGGCGGCGAGCCATTGGTCCTGTTCAATCTGCAGGAACGCCGGTTTCACCTGTTCACGCTGACGTTCGTGCCGCAGGATCTGCTGTACATGACCTGGCTGTTGGTGCTGATGGCATTGACGCTGTTTCTGTTCACCACGCTGGCCGGACGCCTCTTCTGTGGTTATGCGTGTCCGCAGACGGTTTGGACCGAGGCTTTCCTGTGGATGGAGCGTCTTATTGAGGGGGATCATCGCGCCCGTCAGAAACTGGACCGGATGCCCTGGAGTCGTCCGCAGAAGCTGCTGCGCCGTGGTGCACGTCATCTCGCCTGGGTCGTGTTCGCACTGTTCACCGGCCTGACTTTTGTCAGTTACTTTTTGCCGGCGCATACACTTTTTCCTGCCGCGTTTGCTGCAGATCTGGCCGGCTGGCCACTGTTCTGGACGCTGTTTTATGCCGTCGCGACCTGGGGGAATGCCGGGTTCATGCGGGAGCAGGTGTGCAAATACATGTGTCCTTATGCGCGTTTTCAGAGCGCCATGTTCGATCGGGATACCCTGATCATTTCCTATGACGGAGCGCGGGGTGAGCCGCGCAAGGCGCTGGCAAGGCAGCAGGGTGTGCCGGCAGGCGACTGTATTTCCTGCTCCATCTGCGTGCAGGTATGCCCGGCCGGGATTGATATCCGTGACGGGCTGCAGTACGAGTGCATTGCCTGTGCCGCCTGCATTGATGCCTGCAGCGACGTCATGCATGCAGTCGGGAAAGCGCCCGATCTGATCCACTACTCCACCCGAAATCAGGACGAGGGCATGCCTGCGCGGGTGTTGCGCCCGCGCCTGGTGGGATACCTCGCAGTGTGGGCTCTGCTGGGGCTCGGCTTCCTGGCCGCATTGGCCATGCGTCCTGCTTTCACATTGGACGTCATTCGCGATCGAACGCACCTGTATCGTGACGTCGGGCTCGGTCGGGTGGAGAACAATTACCTCGTCAAGGTCACCAACAAGCAGGACCACGGTCAAACGCTTCAGCTGACTGTGTCCGGAAACAATGGTTTGTATGAAGTTTCCCCTGCGCAGTTTGCGGTTGCGGGTGGGGAAACCGCTGCCGTCACAGTGACGGTTACCGGTGAGAAATCCGGGGTCGCCCTGTCGAAAATACAATTCGTATTGCAATCGAAAGCTGGCGAGGCGTACGCGAGGCGCAAGGCTACTTTTATTACAGGGAGTCGGCTGTGATCAGGTTGCGCCGCGTGCCGCCGGTTGCCTGGTTCATGCTTGGCGTCGGCGCGTTCACGCTGGTCGCCTGCAGCTGGCTGATTCTGTTGGCTGCGGAACATGGATTCACGCCGGTATGAACGATTGCGTCGTCGGCCGGATGGATGCCGCAGTGCTCTCGGAATGCGAGTCACAGCCTGCCCTGGAGTATGGCATCCTGACGGTTCGCGACATGCACTGTGGCGGATGTGTGCGCAAGCTGGAGCAGGCGTTGCAGGGTCGCGTGGAGGCGTTCAGTCCATCGGTGGCCACGCGCTCCCTCGAGCTTGGATGGAACCCGGCCTGCACGAACCGGCGGGAGTTGCTTCGAATCGTTCGCTCGGCGGGCTTCACGCCTGACTGGTTGCAGGATGCCGGCGATACCCTTTTCGCCCGACGCCAGGAAATGGCGCGCATCGCTGTTTCCTGCCTGCTGACGATGCAAGTCATGATGCTGGCTGTGCCCAGTTATTTTGGCGGTGTGGAGGCGGAACTGGCGACCTTTCTGGGTGCTGCCCAATGGTTTCTGGCGACGCCCGTGGTGTTTTACGGTGGCCTGCCGTTTTTGACCGGCGCCCTGCGCTCGATCCGCTCCGGTCATCCCACCATGGACCTTCCGGTCGGCGTGGCCATCCTGCTGGCCTGGGGCGCCAGTAGCTGGAACCTGCTGCAGGGCAGTGGCGATCTCTACTTCGAGTCAGCCAGCATGTTTGTCAGCCTGCTGTCGCTGGGTCGTTGGTTTGAAGGCCGCGGTCGAGCCGCCGCGGCGGCACGGATTCAGCAGCTATTGAACAGCCATTCCGGTCGCGCCCGGATGCTACAGGGTGCGGGGATTGTGGAAGTGCCACTGCAGCAGATCCGGGTAGGTGACCGGTTGCTGGTCTCGCCCGGCGAATCGTTGCCTGTGGATGGTTGGCTGGATGCAGCGCTGGCGACGGTTTCCGAAGCCGTCCTTCATGGGGAGTCGCGCCCGGTCGCCCGCACAAGAGGTATGGAGATGCCCGCCGGGGTTATCAATGTGGGGCAGCAGGACTTCGTGGTCTGCGCCACCCGGGTGGGACACGAAACGACACTCGCGGCGATCGCCCGCCTCGCTCACCATGCGTTATCGCAACGGCCACGATTTGTTGAGATCACTGACCGCTATGCCGGGTGGTTCGTCGTGGCCGTTCTGTTGCTGTCTGCAGCGGGCTATGGCTACTGGACCCTGATGGGTCACTCCGGGGCATTTTCCATCGCCCTGGCCATTCTGGTAGCAAGTTGCCCCTGCGCGTTGTCATTGGCAACGCCCGTGGCGTTGGCGGCAAGTGCGGGACGTCTGGCGAAGCAGGGCATACTGGTCGCCGACACCGGGATGCTGGTCCGCGCCCATGTTGTCGATACCGTACTCTTCGACAAGACTGGCACGCTGACCCAGGAATCCATGCGACTGCAGCACACGGTAACGGATTCCGTCGATCCGGCGTGGGCGCGGCGGCTGGCAGCGGGACTGGAACGCAGCAGCCGGCACCCCATTGCGCAGGCATTTGTTCATGTGCTCGACCCGCTGGGAGTCCAGGGGGTGCGTCAGATGCCTGATGGCGTGACTGGCACGCATGACGGCTCCGCCTATCGACTGGCCGGTTTGCAGGGCGACCGGCTGCCGGAGGGCTGGGCGGCGCCGGAGCCATCCGCCTGCACATGGGTCGGATTGTTTGAGTGCGGCGAGAACCCCGTGTTGCTGGCTGCGTTCGGCCTGTCGGCAACTCTGCATGATTCCGCACCGGACGCCGTGGCCGCACTGGCCGATCGGGCGCCGGAACTGGTCAGTGGTGATGCGGAAGCGCCGACGGCGCACATCGCTCAGCAGTTGGGCATTGCACGCTGGTCCGCCCGCTGCACTGCGAGCGAAAAAGTCCGGCGTGTCCAGACCCTGCAGCAACAGGGACGCTGTGTGGCCGTCATCGGGGATGGTATTAATGACGCCGCGTGTCTGGCAGCGGCCGATGTGTCTGTTGCCATGGGGCAGGGGGCGGCACTGGCGCAGTCTTCCGCAGGCATCATTCTGTTGCGGGGAGATCCGGCGCAGTTGCCGGCGCTGTTCGTGGAATCGGAGCGCGTGCACCGCCGGATCCGGCAGAATCTCGGCTGGGCGATCGGCTACAACGTGGTGGCATTCTCCGCCGCTGCGGGAGGCCTGGTGGTGCCCTGGGTGGCCGCTTTGGGAATGTCACTCAGTTCGCTGCTGGTTGTGCTCAACGCGATCCGAAGGCCACGAACCGCATGAGCAGCCTGTTTTTGCTCATCCCCCTGAGCATGCTGCTGGTCACCGGGGCAGCCACCCTGCTGTTCTGGGCAATCCGCAGTGGGCAGTTCGATGATTTGCGTAACCGGTTACCGGACGAGGAACCCTGAGCATGCCGGCCGCACGAACCACATTCTCAGAACCAGCGCGGCTGCCACGCTATACGTCCTATCCGACTGCCGCGGACATGACCGATGACTTCAGTTGCGAGCAGGCGCTCCGGTCCCTTCACGAGTCCAATGGCGATCTCATTCCAGCGGACCTGGCCCTTTACATTCATATCCCGTACTGCCGGCAGCTTTGCTGGTACTGCGGCTGCAATCGGACTGTGACGCAGCGCGATGAACCGGTTCGCAGATATGTGGACCTGCTCAAGCAGGAAATTCGCTGGCTCGCGCGTCACGTGGATCGCGATCGAACGGTGCGACTGTTGCAGATCGGTGGCGGCACGCCGAACGTACTCAGCCAGATCCAACTCTCCCAGCTTCTGCATACATTGCGGTCCGTTTTTCGTTTCACTGGCGGCCTGGATGCCGGAATCGAGCTGGATCCGCGCCAGTGTGACAGCCAGCAACTGGCGGCTTTGCGGGAGATGGGCTTCGCCCGCGTGAGTTTCGGTGTGCAGGATCTCAATCTGGATGTGCAGCGCGCCATCAATCGTGTGCAGCCCGCCGGCCTGGTGTTGCCACTGATTGAGGAGGCCCGGCGGTTGGGCTTTGAAAGCATCAATGTCGATCTCGTCCATGGGCTGCCAGCGCAGACCGAAACAGGTATCTGTGAGACGGTCGCAACGTTGGCAGCGTCAGGCGTCGATCGTTGGGCCTTGTTCGAATATGCGCACCTTCCCGAAATGTTTCGGGCACAGCGCATGCTGGAATCCTCAGGCGTGCCGGGCCCGGCACAGTCGTC
>JBFKXW010000117.1:0-7822 GCA_041637915.1 Pseudomonadales bacterium
AAGTGATGGTGCGCTGGATATGGCGCTTTTCGATGCGGCGCCAGCAGCATTCGAGGGCCCGTATCGGTTGGTGCGGTATCAGCAGGCGGGGCATTTCCCACATTGCGAGGAACCGGAAGCATTTTGCCGGGAACTATTGGCGTTCCTGGAGACCTAGTGGCGTGGGCGGCGGTCGGGGCGATTACTGCGGGCTTTCGATTCGTGCCAGTGCCCGCAGGCTGGTTGTATCGTATGCGGACGCGGGCACCATGTAGAGCAGTTCAACGAACTGCTGGTCGCGGACGTGGGTTTCTGATCGCAGGTGACGGGCGTAATCCCCCTCACCCCGCACGCCCTGATAACTGGCGGTGATCCAGTCGCCATTGCGGGTCACCTCGGTTTTCACCTGTTTCAGGCCTGCCTGCCGGGCGGCCTGACGCATCTGCGCCGGCAGGTGCGCTTCGAATGCCTGCATATCCTGCACGAGGTACGGCCCGCAGCTGACTTTTACGGCACCGATGCCTGCGTGTTTGGCTGTGGCAATTTCGATGGGCAGTTCCCCGCGCATCTGGCGGGAGGTTGCCGGCTTGCCCGCCATACGCACCTGAAAAGCGCATGCATCGGGTGCGAACAGGGTGGTCTGTCGGGGCGGGTCGTCGCGTCCCGGTTCAACAGACGCCGGTCGGACCATAAAGTACCAGTAGGCGACGGTTCCCAGGGTGGCGATCAGCAGGACGCCCGGGAAGAGAGCCTGTTTCATGTCTGCGCTCCGTCCGGTGGAAAGGCGCACTGTAGCACGCAGCCTCTGTGAGCCTGGTTCAATGGAAGTTGCGGGCGTGTACTTCCAGATTGCTGAGCAGGTGGGACAAATCCTCACAGCGTCCGGCGATCACATGAATCACGCCATCACGCATTTCCAGATTGCCGGTGACGCGCAGCAGGTTGGCGGCCAGCAACTGTTTCCGCTGTGCATCAAAGGTTCGTGCCCAGACGACCACATTCATGGTGCCGGTTTCATCCTCAAGACTGACAAACACCACGCCCGACGCCGTGCCGGGGCGCTGCCGTCCGGTAACCAGGCCGGCGACTTTCACGATGGCGCCGGAGCGCAGCTGCGGCAAATGCACAGCTTTCGCACAGCAGCGGATCTCCTCGCGGTTCGAAAGCAGGCGCAGCGGGTGCGGACCGAGTGTGAGGCCGGTGGCGCGATAGTCTGCCAGCAGGTTCTGCGCTGCACTCGGTTCAGGCAGGTACACCGGGTCAGGTTCACCGATTTGTGGCGCCAGCAGGGGGCGGGGCGCTTCCACACCCTGTACATCCCAGAGGGCGTCATGACGGTGGCCGCTCAGGGTGCGGAGTGCATCCGCATCTGCCAGGCATTCCAGTTCGTGGCGATCGAGTTGCGCACGACGGGTCAGGTCCTCGGCATTGCGGAAACGCCTTTCGTTGCGGGCCTGCAGGATGCGCTCACCGGCCTCCCGGCCAATCCCTTCCACCAGCCGGAAGCCGAGCCGTACCGCCGGCTGGTTGCCATGCCGGGAGGGTGGCTCCAGGGTGCAGTCCCATTCGCTGTACAGCACATCGACGGCGCGTACTTCGACCTGATGACGGCGGGCATCCTGTACCAGTTGGGACGCGCTGTAGAAACCCATTGGCTGGCTGTTGAGAATGGCTGCACAGAAGGCGGCCGGTTCGTAGTGTTTGAGCCAGGAGGAAACGTACACCAGCAGTGCAAAGCTGGCGGCATGAGACTCCGGGAAACCGTACTCACCGAAGCCGCGAATCTGTGCAAAAACCCGTTCTGCGAAGTCGCGATCGTAGCCGCGCTCGATCATGCCACGGATCAGCTTGGTCTCAAACAGGCCCAGCCCGCCCTTGCGCTTCCAGGCGGCCATGGCGCGACGCAACTGATCCGCCTCGCCGGGTGTGAAGCCGGCAGCGACCATCGCCAGCTTGATGACCTGCTCCTGAAACAGCGGAACACCGAGTGTGCGCGACAGAACGCCCTTGATCTCCTCGTTGGCATACTCCACCGGCTCCTCACCATTCCGGCGGCGCAGGTAGGGGTGCACCATGTCGCCCTGAATGGGGCCGGGTCGCACGATGGCGACCTCAATGACGAGGTCGTAGAAGCAGGCTGGTTTCAGACGCGGCAGCATGCTCATCTGTGCGCGTGATTCGATCTGGAACACGCCGACGGTATCGGCACGCTGGATCATGTCATAAACGGCCGGGTCCTCGGCAGGCACCCTGGCCATGGTCAGCTGTGTGCCCCGCACGGTATTCACGAAGTCCAACGCACGTCGTATGCAGGACAGCATGCCCAGCCCCAGTACATCGACCTTCAGCAGCCCGAGTGCATCGATGTCATCCTTGTCCCACTGGATGATGGTGCGGTCTGCCATGGCGGCGTTTTCGATCGGCACCATGGCGTCAATGGGGCCTTCCGAGATCAGGAAGCCGCCGACATGCTGCGAGAGGTGACGCGGAAAGCCGAGAATGTCATGCACCAGTTCCACGAAGCGCCGCACGATGCCGGATTGCGGATCGACACCGGCGGCGCGCAGGCGCTCCTGTAACTGTTCTGCCTTGTCCCACCAGGCAAGGCTTTTGCTCAACTGGTCGATCAGGTTCAGTTCGAAGCCCAGTGCCCTGCCGACATCCCGGATGGCGCTCTTGGGCCGGTAACTGATCACTGTGGCAGTCAGTGCAGCTCGGTGCCGGCCGTACTTCCGGTAGATGTACTGGATGACCTCCTCGCGTCGTTCGTGTTCGAAGTCGACGTCGATATCGGGCGGCTCGTTGCGTTCCTTGGAGATGAAACGTTCAAACAGAACCTCAATGCGCCCGGGGTCGACCTCGGTGATACCCAGGCAGAAACAGACGACAGAATTCGCGGCAGAGCCGCGGCCCTGGCAGAGAATCTTCTGGCTGCGTGCGAAACAGACGATGTCGTAGACGGTCAGGAAGTAATGTTCATAGGAAAGCTCTGCAATCAGGGCCAGCTCGCGTTCGATCAGCGGCCGCACATGCACGGGGGCGCCTGCCGGCCAGCGCTGCAGGACCCCCTCCTCAACGAGCTTGCGCAGGTGCGCTGCAGGCGTCCTGCCAGCCGGTACCAGTTCGCGCGGGTACTCATAGCTCAGTTCATCAAGTGAGAAGGTGCAGCGCTCTGCAATGCGCACCGATTCAGCCAGCAGATCGGCCGGGAACAGGTTGTGGAGTTCGGTCAGGCTGCGCAGGTGCCGTTCGCTGTTGGCGGCCAGTTGCCGACCGAGCGTCTGTACCGGTTCGCCGTGACGGATGGCGGTCATTACATCCATCAGTGGCTGGCGTGCACGCACATGCATGCAGACATTGCCACAAGCCGTCAGGGGAATGGACAGCGCCTCGGCGAGTTCACGGAACTGTCGGGCACGCCAGCGCTCCTGGTCATGCAGGGTCAGTTCCAGTCCGAGCCAGCAGCGGCCGCGGAAGGCATCGCGCAGGCGCAGGATGCGCTCCCGGCTTTCTGCACGGACCAGTCGTGTCTCCGGCGTAGTGATGATGAGCAGGCAATGCGACAGGCCCTCATCAAAATCCCCGGGTGTGATCTCGTAGCTGCCCTTCTCGGCGCGTCGTCGGGCCCGTGTGATGAGACGGCAGATCTCGCCGTAGGCGGTACGGTCGGGAGCCAGCAGGATCAGGCAGAGTGCTTCCAGGTGAAACTCTGCGCCGATAATCAGGTGGAGCGGATGGTCCCGGGTGGCGACATGGGCCCGTACCACGCCGGCCATGGTGCATTCATCGGTGACAGCCAGTGCGCGGTAGCCCAGCTGGTGAGCGCGCTCAACCAGTTCCTCCGCGTGGGAGGCGCCACGCTGGAAGGAGAAGTTGGTCAGGCAATGCAGTTCGGCATAGGGCATGGGGTCTGGCGCTTCCGGTACTCGCGGCATGAATGAATACTGTATAAATATACAGTATCATGAGTATGGGAACGGTTGCCGTCAATCGGCAAAATCAGGTCATGCGTTTGTCGTATGGGATCAACTGGCAGGCGCGGTGGGACAGGAGGGGCACATGCCCGACCATGCGCGGAATGCGCACAGGAGCGCGACTGAGCCCGGCAAGCGGAACGAGCCGTTTTCCGAGCGTTTTGCGTCAGCATGGAAGGATCCGACCCCGGAGAAGCTGGGCGCGTTGCTGGCCGAAAACGTGGTGTTGAAACAGCCGCACCTGCGGCCCATCCGGGGGAAGGCAGCAGCAATCGAGGAGTTTCGGCGTCTTTTTGCATGGCTCCCAGGTACCTGGAGCGAAGTGATCCGGTGGCAGGAAGACGCGCAGGTGGCCATGATCGAGCACGTGCTGCACTTTCCCATGGGCGCGCGTGATGTACGCCTCCCGGCCATCGACCGCTTCCGGTTGGAGCAGGGCCTGGCCGTTGAGCGGGTGGTCTATTTCGACCAGGTGAAACTGATGCGCGCGGTACTCGGCAGTCCCTCCACATGGGCCGGGTACCTGCGCTACCGGGCCGGACAGCGGGCGTCGGATGCCTGATCTGCCCAGTGGGTCCCGGGGAAACAACACGGCCAGAAACCAGTAGAAGCCAATGGATGCAGGCGGAGGATGTCTGTGTGGCGCAGTCGCCTTCACTGCGCAGGCGGTGGATACCCATGTGCATGCCGGTCACTGCAACCTGTGTCATCGCCGGGCCGGTGGGCCCGCGCTGGCGGAAGTCGTGGCGTCCTTGGCGTTTCAGGGCGCAGAACACATCGGCCGTTACGATTCCTCCGGCTGGGCCGAACGCGGCTCCTGCGCCCGTTGCGGCAGCCACCTGTTTCACTGGCTGGGGGAACCTGATCAGTACACCCTCTGGATGGGTGCCTTTGGTTATCCGGCACCCTTCGCAATGGCGGGGGAGATCTTCATCGAGGAAAAGCCGGCTGGGTATGCGCTGGCAGGGGATCATCGGCGGCTGACCGGCGGGGCGTTCCTGCGGTCGATGCAGCAGTCGGGCGGTCGCTGACGGGCAGCCAAGAGAGTCACCTGCCCATGACAACAAATGGTTTCCACCGCCGCTGGCGCTTTGTACTGCACAGTGCCGTCGCGTCGTCGTTGTTTTCGGCGGTCAATATCTCAATGGCAGCCAGCTCCTGTTTTGAATTTGCCGGGTTCTCGCTGGAGTCGACCCGGGATTCGGTGATTCTGCGGTTCCCGCA
Organism: Pseudomonadales bacterium; assembly: GCA_041637915.1. GTDB lineage: Bacteria > Pseudomonadota > Gammaproteobacteria > Pseudomonadales > JBFGWM01 > JBFJWR01. The sequence goes on from JBFKXW010000117.1 coordinate 5,178, forward strand.
GGCAGACCTGTCCGGTTCATCCATCTGCCTGCCTTCGCAGAGGGCACCGCAACACGTCCATGGCGTCTCGGTGTCAGCGGGCCGCATCCTGCTGTATTTCGGGCGCAGGCTGGAGGATGGCAGGCGCGTGTAGCCGGCCTGTCGACAGGTGTTGGACCGGATCCACCCGCACCATGGTGGCCCGGACATCGTGCAGATAGGCAATGAGGAACGCATGCGGTTTCATCGACGGGTTTGGAAACAGGGCGCGGAACGGATGGCTTTGCATTGTTTTGAGTCCGCCGGTGGCAGGCAGGCTGAGAGCGTGGAATTGTATCGGGTCGCTGGGTCTGTCCGCGGGGTCTGCTGACCCTGGCCGTGCTGTTCCTGCTGGGTTTGCCGGAGAATCAAACAGCCCGCATTGTGCTGGGTGATGAATACATGGTGGTGGTTTCCAACTTCGGTGCCCGGCGCGATCCCCGAGGGGAGCTGTTGCGGGTTGTTGCCGAGAAGGGGTGCCCGTTGGCAGTGGAACGATGCTCGGGTGATTGGGTTCGGTTGCCCCAAAACATGGGCAGTCTGCACGCCAGTGCACTACGCGCCTGGCTGAGGAATGGCTGAGCGATAGATGAGAAAGCATCTGCATGAAAAAGAGCTGTACACGTGCGGCCCAGCTGTCTTTGCGGGAGATCTGTCACGCAGATCAGGCGTTCCTGCAGGGCAGGGTGCATACAGACGTGGCAGGTTGGCATAGCCTGTACCGGTGTGAGACCTGTGGACAGTGGCGGCAGGTCGGGGCAAGGGATTGATGTCAGCCGAGCTCCGGTGTGCCGGCGGAGCACCCTGCAGGCTGGCAGGCTGCCGATCTGGATGCGCTGATATGATCCCCAACTAGGCCCAGAGTGAGTGTACGAAATTTTGCGCCCATGCAGGGCGTGCGACCGAGCCGGAGAGCAACGTATGAATCAGCCTGAGATTCCATTCATCGACGGGACCCTTGCACCCTATCGCGGGCTGATCGGTGATGACTTTGCGGGTTACCGGAATCATGTCATCCGGATGCTTTCCTTTTGTATGCTGCTGCGCGACTGCAGCGAGGAGGAGCAGAGAAAGCTGGAGATCGCCGCGTGTTTTCATGACATCGGAATCTGGACAGAAAATACGCTGGACTATCTGCCCCCTTCGGTGCCACCGGCACGTGCCTACCTGGCCGGACAGGGCCTGCAGGCATGGGGCGATGAAATCGAGGCCATGATTCTGGAACACCACCGGCTACGCACCGTGCCCGCGCCGCTGACACCGCTGGTGGAAACGTTCCGACGCGGTGATCTGGTGGATTTCTCGCTGGGGGCGGTTCGTTTCGGTTTGAGCCGGGCGCAGGTCCGGTCCGTGCGGAATGCCTACCCCAATGCGGGGTTCCACCGCATGCTGGTGCGAAAGGCCGGCGCCTGGTTTCTGCGCCATCCATTGAATCCCGCACCCATGATGAAGTGGTAATGCAGCCAGAGAGGATTCTCTCATTGTTGAATGAATTGCCACGCCGAAAGGTAAGGAATGACTGAAGAGCGAGCGCCGGGCGCATGCCCGGGTCAGTAAACGGATCGCCAGGGTGGCTGAGGGCGCGATGTTGATGGAGAAGATGCGTGACGCCCGAAACGATTGAGTACCCCCCCACCGGAACGGGCGGGCGCCCGCCCCTGTTGTTCGTGCATGGGGCCTGGCATGGCGCCTGGTGCTGGGATCAGGGGTTCCTGCAGTATTGCGCGGCGCGTGGCTGGTATGCGACTGCGCTGAGTCTGCGCGGCCACGGAGGCAGCCCGCTCGGCGGCTCGTTGCGATTGGTGCGTATCCGGGATTACGTCGAGGATGTGCGCACGGTCGCAGAATCCCTGCGTGAACTACCCATACTGATCGGCCATTCCATGGGCGGTTTCGTGGTGCAGAAGTACCTGGAGAAGTATTCGGCTGCCGGTGCCGTGTTGTTGGCCTCGGCACCCCCGCAGGGTGTCTGGCGGAGCACTCTGCAGATTCATCTGCGCTACCCGTGGCGTGCGCTGCGTATGCATGGAACACGCAGCCTCTATCCGTTGGTTGACTCGCCGGAGATGGTGCGAAACCTGTTTTTCTCGCCATCTGCAACGCAGGCACAGGTGGAGGCAGTGGCCGAAAGGGTGCAGGATGAATCCTACCGGGCGTTTCTGGATATGCTGCTTTTCGACCTGCCACGCAAGCCACATCTGGGTACGCCGGTGCAGGTGCTCGGTGGTCAACTGGACGACGTTTTCCCACCCGCTACGGTACGCGAAACTGCGCGTGTGTATGGCGTGGCGGCCATGATGTTCCCCGGCATGGCGCATGACATGATGCTGGAACCTGGCTGGGAGTCGGTCGCACAGGCCATCCTGGACTGGGCTGGCGGGTTGCCTGGAACAGTCAGACGAGAGGCCGCGTGAACTCCGAAGCGCTGGCGCTGCATGAAGCCATGGAGGCGATTGCTGTCAAAGCCTACCCGTCCGGGCGTCTGCAGCATCTGGAGTTCGTGCTGTGGTATGCGCTGATCCACGGTCCGATGCCGTATGGTCGGCACCTGATATCGGACATGGAAATCGAACAACTGCGGCAGTTGAGCAATGCCTGTGGTGGTTGGATTGTGGTGGATCCGGCGG
>JBFKXW010000118.1:0-7788 GCA_041637915.1 Pseudomonadales bacterium
GCAAAACTTCGCAGACGGCACCGCCCGCCACGCCATGTTGGTGGCAGACCTGGATGAAGGCATGGTGCTGACGGAAGGTGATCTGGAAATCATCTGCGAAAGCCAGTTGTTCGGGGAGCGGGTTGCGCAGGCGCGCCGCCGTGAAACACGCCAGGACCAGAGCGAGTTCGTGGTCCGCAACCTGGCGGAGCTGCGCGAGGGTGCGCCGGTGGTCCATATCGACCACGGTGTCGGTCGTTATCGTGGCCTGCAGACCATGCAGGTGGAGGGTCGTAACGCCGAATTTCTGTGTATCGAGTACGCGGAGGAGGCCAGGCTTTATGTGCCGGTGGCTGACCTCCATCTGGTCAGCCGGTACGCCGGCGTAGAGGAGGATGCCGCTCCACTGCACCGCCTGGGCAGCGAGCAGTGGAGCAAGGCACGCCGCAAGGCAGCTGAAAAAATCCGTGACACGGCTGCGGAACTGCTCGAACTGTACGCGCTGCGGGAGGCGCGTGAGGGGACCCGCTATGAGATTCCGGAACTGGAATACCGGGCCTTCGCTGCGAACTTCCCGTTTGAGGAAACGCCCGATCAGCAGGCAGTGATTCGTGCAGTACTGAGCGATCTGGCGTCCCCGCAGCCGATGGATCGGCTGGTGTGCGGCGACGTGGGCTTCGGGAAGACCGAAGTGGCCATGCGCGCAGCGTTCATCGCCGTACATAACAGCCGCCAGGTGGTTGTGCTCGTCCCGACCACACTGCTCGCGCAGCAGCATTACCAGTCCTTCCGCGACCGCTTCGCCGGCCTGCCCATTCAGATTGCGAGTGTCTCCCGTTTCCAGACCGCGAAGGAACAGGCCGACATCGTCGAACGCACCCGCGCCGGCAGGGTGGACATCCTCATCGGTACGCACCGCCTGCTGCAGAGTGACCTCGCCTACGAGCGCCTCGGGCTGATCATCATTGATGAGGAACACCGCTTCGGCGTGCGCCAGAAGGAAAAGCTGAAGTCGCTGCGCGCGGAAACGGACATCCTGACGCTGACCGCGACGCCGATCCCCCGCACGCTGAATCTCTCGCTCTCCGGCATGCGTGACCTTTCCATCATCGCCACGCCTCCAGCCAAGCGGCTGTCGATCAAGACCTTCGTGCGGCAAAGGCAGGAAGCGCTGATCCGGGAGGCCGTGCTACGCGAGCTCCTGCGTGGCGGCCAGGTGTTCTATTTGCACAATGAAGTGAAAACCATCGAGCGGGCGGGCCGCGAGCTCGCCGCCCTGCTGCCGGAGGCACGCATCGGCCTGGCACACGGACAAATGCGAGAACGCGACCTGGAAAAGGTCATGAGTGACTTCTACCACAAGCGGTTCAATGTCCTGCTGTGTACCACCATCATCGAAACCGGGATTGATATTCCCAGCGCAAACACCATCGTGATCGAGCGTGCGGACCGCTTTGGTCTGGCGCAATTGCATCAGTTACGCGGCCGCGTCGGACGTTCTCACCACCAGGCCTATGCCTACCTGCTCACCCCGCATCCGAAGGCGATGACCAAGGACGCCATCAAGCGCCTGGAGGCCATTGCCTCCGCGGAGGAACTCGGGGCCGGCTTCACGCTGGCGTCCCATGACATGGAGATCCGAGGGGCCGGCGAACTGCTGGGTGAGGAACAAAGCGGACAGATCGAAACCATCGGCATGAGCCTGTACCTGGAGATGCTCGATCGCACCGTGGAGGCCATGAAGTCCGGGGAGCAGATCGACCTGGAGCACCCGGTGCGGTCCCACTGTGAGGTGAACCTGCGCCTGCCGGCACTGCTGCCGGATGATTACGCACCCGATGTCCACGAACGGTTGATGCTGTACAAGCGGATTTCCGGTGCGCGCGATGGTCAGGAACTGCGAAATCTGCGCAGCGAACTGGTGGATCGTTTTGGCACCTTGCCACCCGCTGCACGCAACCTGTTCCTGGTCACCACGTGGAAACTGCGCGCGGACCAGGCGGGGATCAGCCGGATCGAGGCGGGCGCCCGGGGTGGCTTCGTGGAGTTCACTGCCAAGACGACGATCGAACCGATCCGCCTGGTGCAACTGGTGCAGTCCCGCGGCGGAGAGTTTCAGTTGCGCGGCGGGAATCAGTTACACTTTCAGGCAGATCTGGAAGATACGGAAGCGCGTATGGAATACCTGGAGCAGTTGTTCGCTGAATTGCTGCCGACACCGCCAGCGGATGCCGCCTGACATGATCACCCGTGTACGCCCCTTCCTCATGGTCCTGCTCTGCCTGAGCCTTTCGGGTCCGGTGTCTGCACAGGGCAGTCACGCCGGTCGCTGGTTTCAGATCGAAGTGATTGTTTTCGCCCAGCAGGGTGCACGCGCTGGCGGACATTCGCTTCCACAGGCTGACACGCTGCAGAAGCCTGAGGACCTGCAGTTTCTGCGTGCATCCAGCGAGGCGACACGCGGCAGTGCCAACCTGGCGCGGGATCCGATGATCCTGCTGCCGCGCGCTGAGCGGTCGATGAACCATCTGGCTCGCAGGCTGGAGAACTCGCAAGGCTACCGGGTGCTCTACCACGGTGCCTGGCGCCAGCCCGTGCTGCTGCGTCGTGATGCCCAACCGGTGTATCTCCGGGGTGGCGGGCAGGTGCATGGCGTACCGGAACTGGAAGGCGTGGTGGTGCCCAGCGTCGATATTTACCTGGCGACGGAAGTGGATCTGCGACTGTCCGAACCCGGAACCGGTCGTGTGCTGGGAGTTTCCGCCCCCACACAAAATGACCCCGACTGGCATCAGCAGGCCGCCCGCATGGAACCCGAGATCGGCGACGTCGGCTACCGGGGCGGCTTCGGCCAGCCTGCCGAGCGACCGGCCATCGACACGGTCGCCCTGCAGGAAAAGCGCGGGCGCATGCGCAGTACGGAACTCCACTATTTTGACCACCCGCGCGTGGGCATGCTGATCCGTTTCGACCGGTACGCGGCGCCGCCCCTGGCGCCGCCAGCGCAACCTGCGACAGAAACGTCCGAGCCTCCAAGCACCCCAACTTCCGTGAACTGATCAGGCCTTGCGGGCTTCGATCAGCATCATGAACCAGGGCCAGCCGGCCCGGTAAAAGGACAGCTTCTCAATCAGCAGGCCCGTCTCGGCAAGCAGGTGGAGCAGTTGCCTGCTGCGCAGCACATGGCTGGTTCTGCCGGTACAGCGCAAATAGCGCTCCATGGCGCGCACGGCCAGGCTGTCCCCACACCAGTCTGTCAGCAGTAAACGCCCCCCCGGAGCCAGCACGCGCACAAACTCCTGCAGCACCAGCAGAGGCCGTTGCGAGTAATGCAGACTGCTCGCGCTGAGCAGCAGATGAATCGTTTCGCTCGCGAGAGGCAAGGCCTCACTGGGCGCCTGCAGGAGCCGGACGGCGCCCCGAAGACGCCGTGACGCCACCTGCAGCATCGCAGCACTGGGGTCCGTGCCGACCAGGATCGTGGCAGCATCCGCTTGCGCAAATCGTGACAACAGCAAACCCGTGCCACACCCGGCATCCAGAATCCGCTGGCCGGACTCCGGCGCGCAGCCGTCCAGCAGCGCCTGATGCGTTTTCCCGGCATATCGTCGATAACGGCGATCATAGTCACCGGCCAGATCCGCATACTCCCGCGCTGGACTGCGCCTTCTCATACTGTATATTTATCCAGTATCATGTTCCCGGCTCCTCTTGAATGCATCGTTTTCACGGATCAACCTCTGCCAACATGTCGAACCCACAGGAAAAACTGAACGTGCACAAGGGGCGTGCCGCAGCCAGCAATGTCGAAAGCCGGTACCACGCCAGAACCTGCGAGGCGATTGATGACGGCTGGTACCAGGAAGAATGCCAGGTGGCGCCAACGACCGTGCTGCAACCGGTTTTGGCCAAAACCATCATCAGCAGCAACCGCTCCCCGGATATTCCGTTCGAACAATCAATCAACCCGTATCAGGGTTGCGAGCACGGCTGCATCTACTGTTTTGCCCGGCCCACGCATGCGTACTGGGACCTATCCCCTGGTCTGGACTTCGAAACCCGCATTCTGTGCAAGCCCAATGCCCCGGCCTTGCTGGAAAAAGTACTTTCCTCTGCACGCTACCAGTGTAAGCCCATTGCGTTCGGCACGAACACGGACCCCTATCAACCAGCTGAGCGCGAACAGAAGATCATGCGGCAACTGCTGGAAATTCTCCTGCGGCATCGCCATCCACTCGGGATCGTCACCAAAAGCGCCCTGATCCTGCGCGATGCAGACCTGCTGCAGGAACTGGCCCGTCACAACCTGATCCGCGTCATGGTCAGCGTCACCACCCTGCAAAACGACCTGAAGCGGACGCTGGAACCGCGCACCGCCGCGCCAGCAGCCCGGCTGCGCACCATTGAGGCCCTGCACAGGGCCGGTGTGCCGGTTGGGGTGATGGCCGCACCGATCATTCCCGCACTGAACGATATGGAACTGGAGAAAATCCTCGAATCAGCACGGGATGCAGGGGCAGACAGCGCCGGTTACATCCTGCTGCGCCTGCCCCTGGAAGTGGCGGGCCTGTTTGAGGAATGGCTTAACGTGCACTATCCCCAGCGCGCCGGACATGTCATGAGCCTGATTCGGCAGTCTCGGGGCGGGCAGAACTACGACGCGCAATGGGGGCAGCGAATGCGCGGCACTGGTGTCTTTGCCGACCTCCTGGAGCAGCGCTTCCGTAAAGCCTGCCGCACACTGGGGCTGCTGCAGCAGGAACGGAGCGCGCTGGACGTCAGTCTGTTCCGCCGCGATCCGGCACAGGTGCGTCAGGGCAGCCTGTTCTGATCCAGGCATCTGCCTTCAGGGTCGTGGGTCGCCCGCAGCCATGCGCAGCAGGTATTTCTGGTACGTCATCAGTGGCTTTCGCACTTGTTGCATGCGCTGCATCGCCGGCGTCGACATGATTTCCCGAAACGCAGCGTCCTCTGCATCGCTCAGCCGGATGTACTGACCGCCCAGACCCAGCCGTTCGTTGATGGCGTTCTGTAACATTTTCTGGCCCAGTGGCGAGGCATGATAGGCCAGCGCCTCCCTGGCGATCTCCACGTCCCAGTATTTCAGGTAGGCAAGCGCCAGGTACTCCCCCAACAGCGGGTCATCCACTGTATTCGCCCAGCCGATCACCAGTGCATTGGGTTCTGCGTCGGTCTGCTCCAGATTTTGCAGGGACAAACGCGTCAGCAACAAATCCTGCCGGGCTGCCATCACGTCCTCCACCAGTGCCTTCAACGTGGCGTCCGCCACCGGCACGGCATCTGACGCAACCATGTTTTCCAACTTGTCCACCGCCTGTCCACGCAGATCCCGCGCCTGTGCGGTGTCCAGGGAACCGGCGCAGAGGTAATCGGGCGCGGGCAGACCCGGATTTGCCCGCAGCCAATCCACCGCACGCTCCAAGGGTGACGTTAGGTCGCCGCGCTGGCGAATCACTTCCTTCCAGGCAATTGCCTGCCGGTTGATGCTGAAAAGGTGCTGAATCTGCTCGTCCGTGTCCTCCAGCGCGCAGCGACCGGCGTCATAGAACGCATTCACGCCCGCCACCAGATGCCAGACCACCGCCTGGTCCGGCGCTGCAGCAAACTGGCGGCGTGAAAGCAGGAAATAATACGGCGTACTCAGCATCGGCAACCGGGCCAGCGCCCAGCGCACGATCGACTGGTCGTGTTCCGCCGGTGCGTGCATGCCGTAATAGACCGCGTCCGCCGCCGCGCCCTGCTCCCAGTAAGCCGTCAGTTGCGCAATGACCGCCGCAGATTCTGCCGGGTAGCCAGCCAGTTGGGCAGCCACGGGCAGTGCACTGAATCGGGACAGGTCGGCACCAGACGCTGCGTGTACCGAAGTGACACCCAGCAAACAGCCCAGAAACAGGCCAACGAGACGCCTCAAGGGCCGGAGAACTCCAGTCGCCGACGCAGGAACTGTTGCACGGCGTGCACTGTTTCCTGGACTGCATCGGCGTCGTACCGCACGCCCGCGTCAGGGAACACATTCTCGATACCAACCACATCAAAACCGTGTGATGCACCCGGCAGAACCTGATAGGAGACGGCACCGCTGCCCTCTTCCTGAATCCGCATCTCCGCACATCTCCAGGCTGGAGCGACCTGATCGTTCCCTGCGGCAATGATCTGCAACGGGGTGCGGACCCGACCCATTCGCAACGGGCACCAGGGGTACACAGCGGACACCGCAGCGAACCGCGGCCCCGCAAAGTTCCGCTCATCGGCGGCCAGCAGGGCTCCCCAGCCGCCATGGGAGATGCCGAACAGGGCAACGCGGTCAGGGTGCAGGTCCTTGCGGGTCTGGATCCACTGCCAGGTGGCATGCGCATCCCGCGCTCGTGCATCACCCACCACCTCGAAACATCGCTCGTCCACTTTGCGACGCTCGTCAAAGTAGCTGTCGACGCGCAATACGGCGTAGCCCCATTCCCGGAAACGTCGCGCCCAGACGCCATCGGACACCTGCTGCAGCCCGAAGCATCCGCTCAGGACGACCACCACCGGATGCGGCCCCTCCGTGGCGGGTTTTTGCAGCGTCGCCCAGAGCCGCAAGTCGTGCCCATTCTCGGGCAGCCCGTCGTATTCAACGTATTCCACCGCTGCGGACGCAACGTGGGCCTGCAGGAACAGACCGGCACAGATCAGCGACAAGAAATATCCCGGCATGGTTCAGTTCCCTCTGCCCTGCCCGCCGTTACTTGGCGCCGAATACCTTTTGCAGCAACTCGGTCGTGCGCTTGGCCGGATTCTGCCGAATCGCCGCTTCTTCCTGGGCAAGATAGTGGAAGATACCGTCCATGCCTTTCTGGGTGACATGGGCCTGCAGATCTGCCTTTACGTCCGGCATGAACGGGAGTTGTCCGTACTGACCCATGACCTGGTCATACATCTGCACCGCACCCGCCTGACTCAGGGCATCTTCGATGACCGGCTGCATCTCGGCGGCGAGTGGCCCACTCATGCGCTGTTCGAAATACCGCGTGGCGGCGTCCGCGGGGCCGCTGTATATCTTCTGCGCATCCTCCACATTCATGTCCGAAATCGCGTCCAGAAACAGTTCCTTGGCCCTCGGCGTCGCCTGCTCAGCCGCGATGTTCAGGCGGTTTTCCAGATCCGTCATCATGCCGTCCATCCCCACCGCGCCCAGGGCCTTGCGTACCGGTTGCAGCGATTCGGGAAGCGGAATCCGGATCGTCGGATCCTGACTGAAACCACCCGCCGCACCCAGTTGCTCCACCACCCGGCCGGTTCCCACCTGCAGTGCTTCCCGCAACCCGGCGACCAGGTCTCCCGTAGCCAGCGAACCCCCGGCACTGCCGGTTGCCTGTGTAGTCGAGACGTCGCGCAGAATCTCCGCCCCGCGCTGCCACCAGCTACGCTCTTCCGCGCGAGCAACGCTGGCGAACAGTACGGCCAGCATGACCAACGTGACACAGACCACCAGCAGTCGGATGGCCGCACAGCGTCGACAGGGCAGCGTGCTGCTGCGACCCAATTCTTCCTGACTCATCGTGAATTCCCTCATGCGACCGATCCCCTGATTAAAACCTGTAATACCTGTTGTACCTGTTCCATGCCTTCCTCCAGGTGCCGCAGCACCGAAGAAAGTGCGATCCCGCCCCCTTCGATGCCTGCGCCCCAGTTCACCACCAACGCCAGGCAGGCGTACGGCAATTCGAGTTCACGGGCCAGGCAGGCTTCCGGCATGCCCGTCATCCCGACCAGGTCACAGCCATCGCGCTCCAGCCGACGGATTTCCGC
>JBFKXW010000119.1:0-7670 GCA_041637915.1 Pseudomonadales bacterium
AATGCGAACAGGTAGCAGGGCATGGCGAACGGGTTCTCCCAGGTGACCCAGTGGCGACCCTCGGCGCCCTCGCCCCGTTCGACATCGTTGCCGTTGGAGAGCAGGATCGGGAACTGTTTTGCATCCGCGGCCACCGTCGTTCGGTAACTGCTCAGAATGTCGGGCCGGTCGAGAAAGTAGGTGATGCGACGGAAGCCTTCCGCCTCACACTGCGTGCAGAACATGCTGCCGGAACGGTACAGACCCTCCAGCGCCTTGTTGGTCTCCGGATGGACGCGCACCCGGGTCTGCAACGCAAACTGGTCGGGCGCGTCGCGCAGCAGCAGGCTGTTTGCTTTCACCTCATACCGTGCAGGCGCCAACTCCTCCCCGTCGATCCGGATCTCCAGCAGTTCCAAACCCACGCCATCCAGTTGCAGGTCGCGCACGCTGGCGTCCCCTTCCGGATTCCGCTGCAGTTGCAGCGTGGCGGAGACGATGCTGCCCACGTCGTGCAGGTCGAAATGCAGCTCAACGGTGGGGATGAGCCAGTCCGGTGCCCGGTAGTCCTTGCGGTGGATGACTTTCGGCTGATGATCGCGCATGCGCTCTCCTGGTTTTTAAGCGGTATGCAGGGCCACCTGGTAGCCGGCATGACTCCGCATGTTGATGGCGCCCTGCGGGAAAAACAGGTACTGCCCCTTGATCCCGAGCAATTCACCCTCCAGTAACGGGTGCTTGTCCAGTTTCAGGGACACGACCTTCCCCGGATAGGACTGCACCGGGTAGGACAGGTTCATCAATTCGGCATCCGGCAGCCACTGCAACGCCTGGACACCGAATTTCGACTGCAATGCCGCCAGTTCTCCACCAACCTCGGCGTACAGCCGGTCTCGCTGCTGTGCCAGATCGACTGCGGGGACATCCCCCTTCAACAGGGCACGCCAGTTGGTCTTGTCGGCGATGTGGTTCGCGAGGACGACCTCCAGCAAGCCGGACTGCAGGCGCGTATCCACCCGGCAGACCGGTAATGCCTGCACGGCACCCTGGTCGTACCAGCGGGTCGGAATCTGGCTGTGCCGGGTGATCCCCACCTTGATGCCGGTGGAATTGGCGAGATACACGTAGTGCGGAATCATGCAGTGCGTGTCCCCCCACTCCGGCTCCCGACAGGTGCCGAGATGATGGTGGCACTGCTCCGGCTTGACGATGCACTGGTCGCAGCGCGCGAGGTCGCGACAGCAGGGGAAGCAGTACCCCTGGTTGTAACTCTTCTTCGTTTTGCGGCCACAGTGGATGCAGTGAATCTCACCCAGGAATTCGAGCCGGATGTGCTGCCCGACAAACCCGTTCAGTGGGTGCAGTCCGGTCTCACCGCCCTGCACGAGCGGCAGATGGTATTGCGCCGGTTCCGCCGGCTCCACAACCATTTTGCGCAGATTGCCGCGCCCCTGCTCAATCATGGTTGCCGGCACTACCATCCTCGCGGGCAATCAGGTCCGCCGTGGCGGCTTCATCGTCCGCCTGGGTACGGCACACATCCGGGACAAAGCCACTGTGTTCCTCCGGCGGCAGATGGCGGTGCTCCCAGCCAATCACCATCTGCATGGTGTCGGCCAGCTGATCCTCACTCATCGGCCGCCCATCCGGCCAGCGGCGCACTTCCAGGGAGTGCTTAAGACGTTCGTAGACCTCCCGCGTCATGCCATCGATCACCTGGGACAGCGCGCTCATCGTGACTCCAACCGCATCAGAAACCAGGACATTAGTGTACCGTGCTGAACGCCGACCGGGCGCATCCAGCACCGCTGTCAGAGAAAGATGTCACGATACCCGGTGTACACCGAAGCGATGGCCATCGGCCCGACAATCAGCAGCCCGAGCAGCATGGGCAGCGCACCCAGGATGAACAGCCCGAGCAGCACGAAGCCGTAGAGGGTGAACGGCAGGACGTTGCGCAGACAACCGAAAAAACTGCGCAGCATGGCATCCAGGGGACGCATCCCGTGGAGGATCACCAGTGCCGGGGCAAACCAGTAGGCCATCAGCAGGGGCAGGATGAGCAGCATCAGCACCAGCAAGGGCAGCAGGAAACTTACACCAAGGACCGCGGGATCCGCGACCGCCATCTGCTCACTGAGCCGTTCCAGGTGATCGAGGTCCATGAACAGGCCGAGCAGTGCAAACCCGATCAACATGGCGAGAATCATTCCCAGCAGGTAAAACGCACCGATGCCCGCCAGCCGGCCGGTATGCTGGCGGAATCCGGCGAGCAGATCTTCAAAAGTCAGATCTCCGTTGTTCTCCAGACGCTGGCAGGCCACCATGAATCCGCCCATCAGAATCGGCGAGATCAGCATGCTGGCCAGAGAGCCCAGGATCGGCACGACCGACAGCAGACTGGTGACGACAATGAACAGGATGAAGGAGAGAATCCACATACCGGGCGACTGTCGAAACAGGGCGAAGGCATCGAGCAGCCAGGTCATGCCGTGCCCGGCACCCACCGATTTCGGTTCAGGACCCTCCGGAGCTGAGGCCTCCGGTGCCCGGCCCGCCAGAAAGTCGTCGTTCCTGCGTTGCTCATCGTTCACTGCAGCGTCCTCTTTTTCCTCGTCCTTCCCGCATACTTACCTCAACCCCGGGCCACTTCCACCCAGCAGAATTTATCCGCACTGAGCTCCGCCTCCCCATCATACCGGTACGCCACAAGGCTGCCGTACTTCACCGCGCTGTAATCCAGGCAGACCAGGTTCGGCGTCAGCGGCTCGGGCTTGCCTTCCAGCCAGTAGTGGCCGATGAACAGTGGCGGCTGATCTTTCCCGTAAAACAGCAGTTCTTCCTGCTGCCGGTCACTGAGTGAACGGGCTTCCAGTTCGGTCGGCAGCGCATCCGGCTGGAAAACGATATCGCCCAGCGTACGCGGATTCGGCTCCCAGAACTTGGTGCGGAAACTGAACCGGGTGTAGCCGTCATCACTGGTGATGGAACGGCCGTCCGGCAGACGCATGGTGGTGCCGCGCAACAGGCGATCGACGCAGCGATGCGCAAAGGATTGGTTGTCTGCTGTCTCCAGCAGGAAGTCCCGGTCCATGCAGCCATCGGGATAGCGGGCGCGCAGTGCGTCGATCATGTCCTGATCCCAGCAGGCGTGCACGCAGCGGATGCCATCGAATTCCAGAAACAGCGGCAGCGTGAGAAACCAGTCCAGTGTGTCTGCCCACTCGTCGGGATGGTCCTCGAATGCCGCCAGGGTGCGTTCAATGATGCGGCGGTGACGCTTTGTGTGTGCGCGGATCGGCACCTGTCCGTCCGCCCCGTCCACCAGCGTGCACCAGGCCAGCGCGTAGTATTCATGGTTCCCCATGACAATTCGTGCGCTGCCCTCCTCCACCATGTCGCGCACCAGGCGCAGGGACTCCCGGATCCTCGGCCCCCGGTCGATGATGTCACCGATGAAGATGGCCTGGCGTTCCGGGTGCCGGTAAACACCCTCTTCTTCCAAATAGCCGAGCCGTTGCAGGAGGATCTCGAGGCTGCGCGCGCAACCGTGTACGTCGCCAATCAGGTCATAGCCGCGAAACTGCATGAAGTGCGACGCTCCGGCTACTCGCCGAGACGACTGCCCCACCCGAGCTTGGACCGGCAGATCTCGTAGTAGTTATGGTTCATAGGGTGAATCAGGTTCAGCTTCTGCGGTTTCTTGCGAATCGTCACGATGTCCCCGGGCGCCGCATTCAGATTGATCTGCCCGTCACAGGTAATCATTGGATAGGTTTCGTTGGCGGGACCGATGTAGACCTTGATCTCACTGTTGCCGTCGACAACGATGGGCCGACTGCTCAGCGTATGCGGGAACATCGGTACCAGCACCAGCGCATCGAGTTTCGGGTGCATGATGGGGCCGCCCCCGGAAAGCGAATACGCGGTGGAACCAGTGGGCGTCGCCACAATCAGCCCGTCAGACCGCTGGCTGTAGACGAAATGCCCTTCAATATTGAGTTCAAACTCAATCATGCGGGTCGCCTTGCCGGGGTGCATGACCACGTCATTGAGACCTTCCCCCGTCGCTATCGGGCTGTCCTCCCGCTTGATCACCACATCCAGCAGGAAGCGCTGCTCGTGGAAGTAGTGCCCCTCCAGCACTTCGCCCACCTTCTCCTCGACTTCACCCGGGGAAATGTCGGTAAGAAACCCCAGCCGGCCGCGGTTCACACCCAGCACCGGCGTCTTATGCCGGGCAATGGCACGCGCGGCGTCCAGCAGGCTGCCGTCCCCGCCGATCACAATCACCAGATCACAGGTTTCACCAAGACTCTGCTTGCTGCACACCTGTACGCCATGACCCGGTAACACTGTGGCGGTGCGTTCCTCCAAAATGACCTGCAGGCCACGATCGAGCAGAAACTTTTTCAGACGCCTGAGCGTATCGATGACCTGCGTGCTGCCGAGACGACCGATCAGGCCGATGTTGCGAAACTTGTCTCCAGCCAATGCCTTGCTGCCTTTTACCTGCACATCGAGAGTTTAGCTGTTTGCGCGCTGAAAGGCGTTGCAGCGTCAGAACAGACTGCGCAGAGGATGCTCTGTGACGCGGCCGTTGCGGTGCAGCACATAGTCGGTTTCATGGGTCATTTCCTGCAGGCAGGTGGCCGTATCGAGCCCATTGATGCCCTCACGCAGCGCAAAGACCGTAAAACCCAGCTCACAGAGCAGATAGGATGCAGCAACGCCACGGCGGCCGGTGTCACAGTACGCGATATATTCCCGTTGGCGATCCAGCAGCCAGGCTTTCAGACGCAACAGGTTCAGCGGCATGCTCGGCGCACCGCGCAGGTGAATGCGCTGATACTCTGCCGGCGTGCGCACATCCAGCCACAACGCACCGCTGTCGATCCTGCGACGGGCCGAGGCATACCCCAGTTGCTCCACCACCGGCTCACGCAAAAGCTGCAGGAAGCTGCGCTTGTCCATGCGCATCAGCACACCACTGGTTTTCATCGACACGGTGGCGTTGCGCACACTTTCCGTCAGGAGGGCATCGGTTCCGAAGCTGGCCCCTGTACCGAGCTCCGCGAGAATCCCACCCGGCCCGGCATCGCCGCCTTTCCGGGTCACCCGGGCCTGTCCCTCGCGAATGAAGTAACAGCAGTCGCCAGGCTCCCCTTCCCGGATCACGACCTCGCCGGCAGCGCATTCCACCGGTTGCAGTGTATCCATGATCCGCCGAAGATTGCCGGGTGAAACCCGGCAGAACACCGGGTGCTCGAAAATCGGCTCCAGCCAGTCGCGATCCGCTGCCCGAACATTTTCCAGAAAGTCGATCACCGACCCGCCCGCACTGTGAGACCAGGACAGCATGGTATCGTGCTGACCGGCATCGATGCGCAGGATCCGGGAATCCTCCTCTGCCGCCACCGTGAACTGCCGCGGATTGTGCGGATCAATTGCATGGCGGGCCGCTTCGCTGCCCGCACGAATCGTATGAACCTGGTTCTTGCCGGCCGCCGTCAGCGCGCCGCTGAGCAGGTACACCGTCTCATACGCCGGCATGCTGGCGGGCCACAACACACGCCCGCGCACCAGAAACTCGGTCCGCGCGCTGCTTTCCAGGATGTCCAGATGACGGGGGGCCAACGATTCGAGCGGCACCAGGTTGCGCAGCAGTTCGGCATTTGGTCTGCCCTCATGCATCGCCAGAGCCTTCTGCCGCTGGCTGGCGTTTCGGATAATCCAGGTCCAGCAGGCGGCACGTATCGGGGCGGACATCGCGCCAACGCTTCGCTTCAGGCTGGAGATAGGCGATACCGCAGGTGGGCAGATTGTCCACCCGCACACCACAAAGGGTGTTCACCGTGTCGGTGAACGTCGGGTTATGACCGAACAGACAAAGCGTCTGATACCGGTCCGGCTGCGCCTGCACGACTTGGATGAGCTTGCCCGTACCACACCCATACAGCGCGGATTCCGTCCGGCGTTTGCAGTCCGCAAAAGAGCATGCCGCCTCAAAAAAACGGGCCGTATCCTGCGCACGCCGTGCCGGACTCACCACCATGCGGATCGTTCCGACCTTGCGGCCGGCGAGCCAGTGCTGCCAGCGGGCAGCCATGACCGGGCCATCCCGCTTGCCGCGTTTGTTGAGCGGCCGTTTGGGGTCCGCAACCGGATACTTCCAGCTGGACTTTGCATGTCGCACCAGGATCAGCAGCAGTCCATCGGACGGGGCCTGTGACATGCGATCAGCCCTCGCCAGCATTGGACAAACGTCCGCCACCCTCCTGCGGCTGGTGCCGGCAGGAGGCGCACAAATTGGAACGGCCATGCACATACTTGCGCGGCTGATCCACCCGTTCCAACGGCGCCTGACACAGGCGTCCATCCGGCAGATAGCCGCCGCAGCGGGGATTCTGCCAGTGGCGCAGCCATTGCCGGTAAATCACCGGTTCCACACCACATTTCTCAGCAGCGTATGCCTGCGGGTCATCCATGTACACCGGCACGTCATCCAGCGGAATCGGCAGATGTCCGATGCCGGGGTGATAGGCAATGAACACCACGCCGAGGTTCTGCAGGCGCACCAGCAGCGCATCAGCGGTTCCGCTTACCAGCTGGTTGCGCTCCTCGCGCAGATGACGGATCTCCTCGCGCAGTTGCTCCTCGATCTCGCTCTGGTAGGCCAGTTCGGACTCGCGCGCGTGCAATTGCTGCTCAAACTCTGAGACCTGCTCCCGGGCCTCGCTCTGGAAACGGGAGCGATAGTGGTCTTTCAGGGAAACAACATCCGCCGCCCCATCCTCGCTGGCCACCTTTCGCTCCAGCTTGCCCTGCAGGTCCCGCAGTTGGTTGGAACGCGCGTTGGCGCGCTCCTGCAGTTTCAGATAGCGATCCGTCTGCTGGGCCAGTTGTTCCCGTGCGTGATGCAGTTCAGCGATATAACGCTCCACCTGCTCCTGATGCGCCGCCCGAATGTCTTCGAGCTCCGCCTCTTGCTGACGCTCCAGCTTGCGGATTCGCTCGCGCTGCTGACGGATCAGTTCTGCAATCCGGCCCGGCGCCTCGGCGGGGGCGCTGGCGCTCTCCACCGCGGCCGCCTGGGATTCTTCCTGCGGCTCATCCGCCTCATCGGGTACCAAAGGCCGGGCCGGGAGGATGCCCAGCCGCCCGCTGCGCAGGGTTTCTGCGATGGACTTCAGCGGCTGGGAATCAGGACCGACGTCGGGATCCCACAGATCGTTCTGATGCCAGGAGATCGGACACTCGGAACGGGTCGCAATCCGGACCGGGATGCCATCACGCACCGACCCGACTGCGGCCACGGAGGCCAGGTGGCGCAGGGGTACATTCCAGTTGGGGTCGGCGTAGCCGTCCGCCTCGAAGCGCACCAGGAAAAAGACCAGCGTCGTGGCATGGAGGTTGCCATCCACCTGCGCGTAGACCGCCCGGCATTCGCGGCCGGCCAGATCACTCAGACCAACCACACCATCCAGAATGGCCTCGAACTCCGCATACAGCATGGCTTTCTCGACGCTGCGGCCGTCTTCGGAAAAAATGAAGAGCGTCTCGTGAGAATCAGCTTGCGCGATGGAATCCACTGCCTACCCCGACCGGCACCCTGCCCGGTTTCAGGACGGCCCTGCACCCGGCATGCCGCCACGACCCATCCATAGTAAAAGAAGCGTCGGGGTCTTGTC
>JBFKXW010000120.1:0-7623 GCA_041637915.1 Pseudomonadales bacterium
CGTGGAATGCACCCGCAAACCGCACACATGCGTCTTACGGTTTTGCGGGAAGTAGCCGGATGAACGTGCGCTTCGGTCCGCGCCGTGTTTCGCAGACTTCGATTTACTGAACATCCAGCACTGCGTGCAGCAAGGCAACGTGACTGTCATCGTCGTTGAGTGCAGGAATGTAGGAATACGCTTTGCCACCGGCTTCCAGGAAAACATCGCGGTTTTCCACCGCGATCTCCTCCAGTGTCTCCAGGCAGTCCACCGCGAAACCAGGGCACAGCACCGCAACACTGGCGACCTGCTCCCTTCCCCACTGCTGCAGCAACTTGTCGGTGTAAGGCTGCAACCAGGCGCGCGGCCCAAAACGACTCTGAAAGCTCAGCGCCCATTCGCCATCCTGCAGATCGAGGGCGTGAGCCAGCGCCTCAGCCGTGGCCCGGCACTCCTCCTGGTAGGGATCGCCGCGGTCTACATAATCCTGCGGCAGCCCGTGAAAACTGAGCAGCAACTTTTCTGTCCGGCCATGGGCTGCCCAGTGCGCCCGCACCTTCGCCGCAAGCGCCGCAATGTAGCGGGGATGCAGATGATAATCCCGGATCAGGCGAACGGCGGGAAG
The DNA here is from genome assembly GCA_041637915.1 of Pseudomonadales bacterium. GTDB lineage: Bacteria > Pseudomonadota > Gammaproteobacteria > Pseudomonadales > JBFGWM01 > JBFJWR01. The sequence continues at coordinate 608 of JBFKXW010000120.1, forward strand.
GTCCCGCTGGGACCGCAGGTAGTCCGCCACCTGATCAAACACGGCTGCGGTGGTGGTCGCGGAGTACTGGGGGAACAGCGGCAGGACCACGACTTCCTGATATCCGTCCGGGACTGCACCGACCAGTTCCTTGCGTAGTGACGGCTGTCCATAGGTCATCGCCATGCGCACCTCGGTACGGTCGTCCCCCGCAGCGCGCACCAATCCCTGTAATTTCTCTGTCAGCTGATAGCCGATCCGGCGGATCGGCGAATCGCCCTCCCAGATGCTGGCGTACAGCGCTGCGACCCGCCGGGGCCGGAACACCAGAATGATGCCGTTCAGCACACACCACCAGATCACTTTGGGCACCTCGATGACCCGAGGGTCTGAGAGGAACTCGCGCAGGTAGCGTCGCACCGAGGCGGCATCCGGTGCATCGGGCGTTCCGAGATTGGCGAGCAATACCAGTCGCTTCCCTGACCTTGTCCCGACGGGCACGAAATCCCGCTCATCACCATTGACCTTGTTCACCGCTTTCCACCTGTTCGTCCACCTGAGTCGCAGCATGATACCGCGTCATCCTGGCATTCTCCCTCCGGACAGCCCTTCTGACGTTGCGTTACACTCTCACGCCATGCAGAACATCCCCTCAACAGCCGACGACCGCGAGGTCCTGTCCGTCAGCCAGCTCAACCGGAAGGTAAAACGCCTGCTGGACGATGCGCTGCCCGCGGTGTGGGTTTCCGGGGAAATTTCAAACTTCGCTGCCCCCCGTTCGGGCCACTGGTATTTCACCCTGAAAGATGAATTGGCGCAGGTTCGCTGCGCCATGTTCCGGGGTCGGAATGGACAGGTCCGGTTCACACCCGAAGATGGAAAACAGGTCACGGTGCGCGCACGCGCCGGGTTGTACGAGACGCGTGGGGACTACCAGCTGATCGTCGATCAGATGGAGGCAGCCGGTAGCGGCGCGCTGCAACTCGCCTTTGAGCGGCTGCACGCAAAACTGCAGGCGGAAGGTCTTTTTGATGAGGACCGGAAGAGCCACATTCCACCCTGGCCGGCGGTGATAGGTGTCGTGACTTCGCCCACTGGCGCGGCACTGCAGGATATTCTCTCGGTCATGGCGCGGCGCTTTCCGGGCACCCGCGCGCGGGTCTATCCCGCGGCTGTGCAGGGCAATAGCGCGGCCGGGGAACTGGTGAAGGCAATCCGGCGCGCCGATCGTGACCCACTCACCGAGGTGCTGATTGTCGGACGCGGCGGTGGCTCGCTGGAAGACCTGTGGCCCTTCAACGAAGAGCGCGTCGCCCGTGCTGTAGCAGGATGCCATACCCCGGTGGTCAGTGCGGTTGGGCACGAAGTCGATTTCACCATCTGTGATTTCGTCGCAGATCTGCGTGCCCCCACACCTTCAGCAGCCGCCGAACTGCTGACCCCGGATCAGCGCGACATCTATCAGGAGGCCGCCGCCTGGCACGCGGCGCTGGAAGATCGTATGCGCCGTCGCATCCTCGAATTGCGCTCAACGCTGATGAGCCTGCGTCGTCACCTGCGCCACCCCCGACAGGTGCTGCAGGAACGTGGGCAACATCTCGATCACCTGGAAATCCGCCTGATGCGCGCGCAGCGCAGCCGCCTGCTGGCGCAGCAGGCGCGGTTGCATCAAATGGCGCATCGTCTGCAGATGAGTGGCCCGCAACATAGGGTGGAGCGGGCACGTCAGCAACTGGCCCATGTGCGCTGGAGCCTGCGCAGTTCGATGGACAGTGTACTTGTCCGTCACCACAACCACTTTGCACTGCAAACCGCGCGGCTGCATCAGGTCAGTCCGCTGGGCACACTGGCGCGTGGATATGCGGTCCTGACCAATGCACACGGCGACCTCATCCGGGGCATCCAGCAGTGCCAGATCGGGGAACAGATATCTGCTCGACTGGTGAACGGAAGTGCGGATCTTGAGGTCCTAAGGACCAGGGAGGAAACATGAAAACGGTGCTTTTTTTTCTGCTCGCGCTGATCTGGCAATCGCCGGCAATCGCAGCGCAGCCCTTGCCCGATCAGCGCGTACCAGGGGGCGTTGCAGCGGTCGACTCCGGCCTGCCAGCCACCACCATGCGCCCGCAGGCCTGGTTCCGGGGCAAGCGTGTACTGGTCATCGCATCCGGAGAGCCGGCCACCTGGCAGGCACTTGCCGGTCTGCCACTGGGATTACAACCGGGCACGCACCACCTTGAGTTCATTGGCGGGAACGGGAAGCAACGCCATGCCATCGAGGTCAAGCCGCACGCTTATCCGGAGCAGCGCATCACCATCAAGAACAAGCGGCAGGTCAATCCGAACCCGCTCGACCTGGAGCGGATCGGCAGGGAACGCAAACTGATGGACAGCGCATTCCGGGGCTGGCGTGACACGGATGCACCGCAGTGGCAGTTCGTACTGCCCGTGGAGGGCCCCCGCAGCAGTGCGTTCGGTTTGCGACGCTTTTTCAACGACCAACCCCGCAAGCCACACAGCGGCCTCGACGTCGCGGCACCTGCCGGCACGCCGATACAGGCTCCTGGCGCCGGGGTGGTTGTTCGGACCGGGGAGTATTTTTTCAACGGCAACACGGTCATGATCGATCACGGTCAGGGTCTGGTCACCATGTACTGCCATCTGCAGGAGATTCAGGTAGCGGAAGGCCAACCGGTTACCGTTGGAGACATCATCGGCCAAGTTGGCGCGACGGGTCGTGCCACCGGGCCACACCTGCACTGGAGTGTCAGTCTGAATGATGTCCGCGTGGATCCGGATTTATTCCTGGTGCCGCAGCAACCGCAATAAGCGATCAGGTGCGCAAGCGGGCATCCAGCTGATCGACAATCTCAGCCCAATCTGAGTCTTCCGCAATGGCCTCGCGCAGGAAGGCGGACTGCGATTCGTTCCAGAACGAGGCATCCGCGAGCTCCTCTGTACTGCGCAGTTCCCGGTGCGACTCGATGAATCGCTCCATCTCCTCGTTACTGTTGGGAAGTCCGAGCTGGGCGAACAGTGTCGTCATGTTGTGCGTGCTGGTATCCACGGGCCTATTCCTCCGGGCGGGTTCACGAGTAGCCACAGTATAGGAGGATGTATCCCGGTCGCGGGCGGACCACCGATACAAATCACCGCGCGACGATATAAAGGAAGGAAGACAGGGCAACGAACACCCGGCGGATTGCACGGATCTGCCGGATTCAGCGTCTGTTTGTGGAATAGATTTCGGAGTAGGCTGCCGGGAACCTCGATGGGCTCCCGGCGGCCGGACCACCCTGGCCAGACCGGCCCGGGTGGTCAATGGCAGTCTCAGGCTTCAGCCGTTTCTGGCTTCTTGCTGGCAGCCTTGGTCGTCTTGGTTGCACGCGTCGCGGCTTTCTTGGCCGGAGCCTTGCGGGCTGCGGGCTTACGTGCCGCGGCCTTGGTGCTCTTGGATGCCTTGGGCTTTTCAGCCAGGGCAGCAGATTTCTCTGCCAGGCGCGCGTTCAGGTCGCGGACCAGACCACGGATGGTGCCGAGTTGCGTTTCCACGATTTCACCCAGGCGGGGCTCTACCTTGCCAGCCAGTTCGGTGATCCGCGGCTCATACTTTTCGCCCAGCGCCTCGCCACGTGCAACCAGTTCCTGGAACTGCTCACGGCCAGCCTTTTCTGCACGAACGATTGCATCATTCAGTGCATTGCGGGCACCCTTGACGGTTTCGCGAGCGGTATCGATGCGCTCCTTCACCTCTTTCTTCACGTCTACCACTGCTGTATTCCTCCTGGCGTGGGTCGTTGGAAGGCGCGCAGTATAATGGGAATGGGGTAACAAGTCATGGTCTCTGCAGTGGGTATTCGCGCGCTTTTCTGGCCGGCCTGTCTGCTCTTGGCGCCAATGCATCTGCTGGCCGAAACAGAAACAGGAAATCCCTACTACACCCGGCCCGGCACCGAGATTCTGGTTTCCAACCTGCCACCGCCACGGGATCAGGGCGAACTGGCATTCTGCTATGCCGCCGTACCCGCCATCCTCCTGGACCGGCATCGCTGCCAGCGCAGCGGTCAGGACTGCACTCGGCTGACGACTTCGGATCAGGTATCGATGCTCGATATTGCCTCGGAGAACGATGGCGACGGACCCACGCTGCATGAGTTCGGCAGCATCGTTCGGGTGTTCCGCGGACTCATTCAACGGGCCGGCAACGGTACACTGCAGATCGCGCGCGAATCCTGCATGCCCTATTCGGCCCTGGACCGACTCGACATGCCGGATCGCCCCGCCCACCTGCACCTGCGCGCCGGCTGGAACGCGCTACGCAACCTGTACAACAGCAACCAACTGGGTAAGGACCAGCGCGCTGTTCCGGCAGTGCGCGAGGCGTTGGCCAGCCAACTGCGATTGCCGGCCCCGCCTGGTCAACAGTTGGCAGCCCTGCGCAGTGTGCGCGCCAGCCAGCCGATCACCTTCGAGCAGTTTGCCTGGCAGCTACTCAGCAACCCGGACTGCCGAGGCACGGCAGACCCCATCACCATACCGCCATTCCGCGCGCGCGCCTGGCCCACGGAGGAGAAGAAGATTTCCAGCGCCATGCTGCAAAAGAAAATACGCTCACTACTGGAGCGTGACCTGCCGGTCAGCCTGTCCTACTGCGCACGGTGGGAGCAAAGCGGTGGCAGTCAGAAGTGCTGGAACCGCGCGGGACACGCCTCCATCGTGGTGGGGCAGCGCGAAGTCTGTCACCGGGGCAACGGCGACTGCCAGATGCTCTATAAATTACTGAACAGTTTCGGTAGTGAATGGAACGCCTCGGAGCTGCTCGTGTGGGTGCCGGCCGATGCCCTGCTCGCAGCTGCTCTGGAATTACAGCGCGTTGCCCACCTGTTGGTGTGGCTGGAGTAGAATCAGGTCAATTTTCTGCGGAGTTTCCCTGCATGCTGATGGTCCTTTCGCCGGCGAAAACGCTGGATCTTTCTTCCCCCCTGCCGCGCGTCAAGACGAGCGAACCCCAGTTTCTGCGGCGCGCGCAACAGGCGGTGCGTGAACTCCGCAAGCTGAACCCGGATGAACTGGCAGAAACTTTGCGGATCAGCAACAAGCTGGCGGTGTTGAATATGCAGCGCTACCAGGAATGGAAAACTCCATTCACTCCTGAGAACGCCCGCCCGGCAGTGCTGACCTTCAAGGGTGACGTATACCAGGGCCTGCGCGCCGAGGAATGGGACGGAAGGGATCTGCGCTACGCGCAGAAACACCTGCGTATTCTGTCCGGGCTGTACGGCGTCCTGCGGCCGCTGGACCTGATGCAGGCCTACCGTCTGGAAATGGGCACGCCGTTCGCACCGGGGCGGCACGACAATCTCTATGACTGGTGGGGCGGGCGCATCACCGACGCACTGAATGAGGATCTGCCAAAACGGAACCCGGTCCTGCTGAATCTGGCCAGCACCGAGTACTTCAAGGCGGTGCGCACTGACCAGCTCAAGGCGCAGATCATCACGCCCGTCTTCAAGGATTTCAGTAACGGTAAATTCAAGGTGCTGAGCATGTACGCCAAGCAATCCAGGGGCCGCATGGCATCCTGGGTGATACGCAACCGGATCCAGAATCCTGCGGATCTGCCGGATTTTGACCTGGCCGGCTACCGCTACGCGGCGGCGGAAAGCACCGCAGACAAGCCGGTCTTCCTACGGGAAGGTCACTGAGCGGGGAGGAGTTGCGCCAGGCGGCCAGGGTCCTGCTGCATCAGTTCGTGGTACGGAACCCGCAGCACCGGCTGATGTTCCTCTGAAAACAGCACGTGTAGTGCAAAACCGGGCACTTCCGGCATGAGGAATTTCGGCGCGCCGGTATCGAGGACCAGCGCGAGGTGATTGCCCGCTTCTATGTCGTGCGCCAGCGCGGAGAACTCCAGTTCCAACACGGTTTCCCCGTTCGGGGACAAGCCCGCCACATGGGCCGCCGACTGGCTGATACGCCGGCCCAGGCCCAGATTGTTCACGTCATACAACGAAGCAACCACCTGCACAGCAGCCATCGATGGCTTCATAGGCAGTCGCAGGACCGGGATACCGCGCACCGGAAGATCCCGTGCCAGTGCCGCGCTTTCAAAAATCAGGGTCCGACGGCTGTCCAGCGAGGGCAGCCAGGCCACGCCCTCGGCAGTCCCGCCGGTCTCTTCGCCCATTACGCCGACCGACGGACCGGAACGCAGCGCATTGGCGATCGGCTGTGGCCCGTTCCAGGGGCGCAGTTCCAGGCCACCGCTGCCGGCAGCACCCCGCGGACTCAGATAGAACTCACCATCTGTGATCTGCGCAACCGGCCATTCGGGAAATTCGTCCCGCACGTTGGCGTCCGTGAGCTCCATCGACATGGCGGCTACCGGTTGCAGTGGATTCTGTGGCTGCAGCCAGCGCTGCATCCACTGTAACGCCTGTGACCAGACGTAGCCATCCAGCCGGACACTGCCGGCGGATTCTGCGGCGGCATGCGCACCCTGCATCATCAGCAGGCGGCGCGGCCCCTGCAATCCCTCATGGAAGCGCAGTACGCTGTTCACGTTCGCCAATTCATCGTCATAGCCAGCCGTCAGCAACACCGGCACCAGGCGGCGATTCAGCAACTGCAGCCAGGATGCCGGCGAGCGCTCTTCCGCCCAACGGGTGAGCTTTTTCCCGTCCTCACCCTGCAACAACTGCCGGACCCGCCTGGCCACATCTTCGGACATACGCTGCGGCACGCCATTCTGTTCCAGGTATTTCTGCCAGCCGGCCCGCCCGACCCCCTGCACATGCACGCTGGGTGCAAACTCCGTCCAGACTGCCAGTGCGGCCACCGCCTTGACCAGTGGGTCCTGCGCAGCGGCGATCAGCGCAATCACCCCGCCGGTACTGGCGCCCATCACACCGATCCGCGATTCATCCACCGGTGCATGCAGGATCAGCCAGTCCATGACGGCATTGAAGTCCTGCAGGTCGCGCGCACCTGCCAGATCTGCCGAACCTTCCGAATGACCATATCCGCGCGGCTGATAC
>JBFKXW010000121.1:0-7611 GCA_041637915.1 Pseudomonadales bacterium
AGAGATCCCCGCCAGCACCAGAATGAAGCCGAGCACGATCGCCACGTTGGTACCGCCGAACGCCTCCAGGTCCAGCCTGCCTGCACCGAGTGCTCCAATCACGATCAGCAGGATCACAAACAGGGAACCACGGATGCCGTATTTCGACACGCGCGGCGCAATGTCCGGCAGGTAGCGCAGGATCAGCATACCCAGCAGGAGCGGGCACATCAGGTAGAGCGCAATTTCCACAGCGATACGCGCGGCGGGCATCACAAAGTCTGCTGCCATGTGCTCTGAGATCAGCCAGCCAAGCACCAGCGGCGTGGTCAACAGGCAGGCAAGGGTTGCGACTGCGGTCAATGCAATGGACAGCGCCACGTGGCCGCGTGCCAGGTAGGTGAAGATATTGGAAACCGTGCCACCCGGCACGGCGGCGCACAGCGCCAGTCCGACTGCGACGCCCGGTTGCAGTTGCAGGACCGTCATGAACAGCAGTGCCAAAACCGGCACGCCGATCATCTGCAGCACGATGCCTGCTGAGAAGCCTCGCGGATCCCGGACGATTTCCAGGAAGTCCCGCGGTGTCAGCGTAGCGCCCATCCCCAACATGGCCAGGAACAACTGCGTGGCGGCGAATGCGTACTCGTGCGCGATATAAAAATCGAACGGACTCATGCGAAGCTGACTTCCTCACCGACCAACTGTTTGAAGAGGCTGGACTCCCGCTGGAAAAAACCGGGCGTGTGAAAGGTGTTTTCCAGGTCCAGCAGCTCGTAGTCGAGATGGTGGCACAGTTCGTGAACCAGCGTGCGCAGAAATGTCCGGAAGGCGACCACCTGACCTTTGGCCGCGGTACGCATCCAGACCTCGATCAGGGAATCGCCCTGGTCGAGGGGCGTGTACATGCCGTGCAATTCGCTGCCATCGCGCTCGCGCGGCCGGGTGGACAGAACGCGGCAGGTGGTGGGACGAACATTCAAGGCCTCGGTCACTGCATCGCAGAGCGCGCCGGCAGCCCGCTCGACGGCCACGCGACTGCCGCCCTCCAGCGCATGATCCAGCCAGAGCACCACATCCTGAAAGGCAGCCGGGTCATCCAGTGCAATGGCGCCAATGGCGTCACTTTGCCGATAAGTGCGCTGGTCCCGGCGGGAAAGCCGGTCGTAGTAAGCAAAACGAGCCACGGACGGCAGAACTCCACGGTGAGCATTGCGAAACCCCCGGGATCATACAACGATTCCTGTGCCCGCATTGCGTGTCCGGCGGCCGATGGTGGCCTTGCGGAACGGGGAAGGGGACGGAATGAGTCTGAAATCTTCTGCCAGTTTACGCGGATGGCTTCGGTCGAATTCCTCGCCGAGATCTGCGAAACCATCGACCCGCGCCGCGTGTTGCTGATCATCCACGCGATGCTGATTGAGCAGGTCGTGGCGGTCGGCCGCCTTCTGGTCGAGAGTCGGGATTACATCACCATGGGCAAGTTTGTCGATGCGATCACCGACGAGCAGGTACAGGCCATGCTGGCGGTCATCGAGGCTGCCGAGGTGTTGCTGCACACGGCGTTCCACGCCAAAGGGAAAGCACGCCTGGAGTCCATGATTCACATGATGTATGACGAACAGCTGAAGAGCGTCATCCTGCATAGTGTCCACTCCGGACATTTCGCTGAGGCGTTGGCGCTCATGGGTCATGTCGGTGAAGGCAGTGAGCGGCGGCTCGTCAACCAGTCCGCAGATCTCGGATCACCGGTGCTGACCGAGTTGGTCTGCCTTGCCGACGAGGAGGGACTCCGGGGAGAGATTCTGCCGCTGGTTTTCTGCATGACGCCCGGGAATCTGCCCCACGTGATGGAAGTGCAAGCGCTTCATGATCGCGAGGTGCTCGGTCGCCTGACCCTGCAGGTGCACGCGCGGGACGTGTGGGATGATGTCATTCCGCTTTTTGCGCAAACCGACCAGACCTGTGCGAAGCACTGGTGCAGGTGGAATGCCTGTATCAGCCAGACATCATGTGGAGCCTGTTCCAGTCCACCCTGCGGATGAACGTGCAGGGCATGCTGTTTTCGATGCCTGGACTCATGCGTTTGCAAGAAAAGAATCACGCGCTCAGTGCCCTGTTTCGCGCGGTGCACGAAGCGGGTCAGCACGAACTCCTGATCCAGATGCTCAAGCAGGTGGAGCAGCACGCCCAGGAGCGGCTTGCCGCAGCCGCGGAACAGGTAGACCCGCTGCTGGTGAAGGCGGTTCTCGCGCGGGTTCGCCAGCATCCGGATGCGCGCGATATCTGCTGGTTTGGCGCCCTGGTGCAGCGGACCGCTGGCGCGTAATCAGGCATCGGCGACCCGCGCATCAATTGCCCGGTCCAGTTTCTTCCGAAAACAATCGAACGCGCCATCACAGGCATCGATTTCGCTACGGTCGAGCAGCTGCACGACCCCGTTTTCCAAATGGGCGAGCACGGACGGGTACTGATCCGCTGTGGCTGCCCGTTCTGCTGCGCTGAGCTGGTTGCGGCAGGGCTCGCGCACCTGGGCCTGCAGTCGCTCGCGCAAGGACTGCTTGTAGGATTTCCAGTCTGCAGTCTGCCTGACCCGGTGATAGGCGATGGTGCACAGCGTGCAGGTATGCTCACCAGCCATCAGTTCCTGCACGGCCCGCACACCGCCGGAGAAGCTGAAATCTGCGTTCCAGACGAAAACCACCCGCTGAATCCGGCTCATAGCAGGGTCCTTGCGGCAGTCACAGCCTGGAGCGGGATGCACAGGTCGACCGCCCCGTCCCTGGTGTCGAACAAGCCATGCTCGATCAGTTTGCAGGTTGCGGGTGACTCGTAGCGCGTCGCCAGCGCCGGCAAGGTGCGGATGCAGCGACCGGTGACTCGGGCCTGCGCGTGGGCAAGGTGGGCTTTGCTGGACGTGGCCATGGACAAGCGATGCTGCGGTGCGCCGGAAGGAGGAACTACCCGGATGCCGTCAGCACGCGATTGCGTCCGGCATGCTTCGCGCGGTAGAGCGTCTTGTCGGCGCGCTCGATCAGCGACCCGGCATCTTCCCCCTTGCGCGCCTGCGCGACTCCGGCCGACAGCGTCACCGGAACGGGCTTCTGTTCATAATGAAACCGAAGGCGCTCGACCAGCACGCGCAGTTTTTCCGCTGCTTTCTCGGCCTGCTCCAAGTCTGTTTCCGGCAATACCATGACAAATTCCTCGCCGCCGTAGCGGGCGAGAATGTCGGACGTCCGGCCAACCTGCGTCATGCGCTTGGCCAGTTCCTGCAGCACGCGGTCTCCGGTCTTGTGCCCGAAGTTGTCGTTAATGCTCTTGAAATGGTCGATATCGACCATGACGACGGAAAGCGGACGTCCATGGCGTTCCCACAATGCCAGCAGTTTGCTGATGCCGGCGTCCAGCGCCGCCCGGTTGGTCAGCCCGGTGAGCCCGTCCGTGGTTGCGCGGCGGTGTTCGTCGGCGAGTTCGCGTGCCAGATTACTGGTTTCTGCGCGCAGTTGGGTCACCTCGCTGCGCAGACCGCTGATCTCTTCCTGAATCTGCGCGTTGCGCGCAGTTTCAGCACTCACATACTTACTGAACAGGTTTTCCACGGTATCCAGGCTACTGCGCACCGACTGCTTCAGCGCATCGAGGTTGGTGGCCTGGTCGACGCGGTCCCGCATGCCGGCCAGTTCCTCGCTGACGCCCCGCTGCAGCTCACGGCCTGCGCTGGAGGACGCAGCATGCACATTGAGCATGCTGGCCAGACCTTTCTGCAGCAACTCCATGCGACCGGACAGGTCGGTCAGGAAACCCTGATACTCCTGTTTCTCCTCCAGCAACTCGGCGCGCAGCGCGTTGACGAGTGTGACCATCTCCTGCACGAGGTGGCTGGTGGTGTCATCCGGACGCGGATGTTCCAGCCGCAACCGCAGGGTATTGACCCGGTCCTGAACGTCCTCCGGAAAATCCACTGCGTTGAGCAGCGCCAGCAGGTGGCGGTAGCCTTCTGCCAGGACGTTGACCTCGTCCTGCAGACTCTCTTCCGGATCTTCCCGAAGGACCAGATCCTTGGCGACTCGGGCCCGCTCCAGCAGCTTCTCGATGTCTTCACCATCGCGGACGGCAAGACGGAACGCACGGAGCAGAGCGTCCAGTTCCGCGCTGCGGCCCCAGGCGGCAGCCGTGGTGGTTGTCAGGCATTCCCGGAAAAGCGCGTCATTCTTTTGCCAGGCTTCTTCCTTCAGCTCGATTTCGTCGAGAGATTCCAGATATCTGTCTTTCCATTCACGCTCGCCTGACATGGCATTCCTACCGGCTATTTGTTCCGCAGGTCGATCATCGGAATGGAGTCGCCTCCGGCATAGACGGGGAGAACGCCATTCCACTGCTCCACCTTCTTCAGTTCAATATAGTTGGGACTTTTCGCCAGCATGGTGTTGATGACGTTGATCTTGTAAGCCTCTGCGTCGGCCAGTTCACGAATCCTCTGTGCTTCCAGCTTGGCGGCCTTGAACTCGCTCTCCGCCTGCGCGACTTTCTGCTCCTGTTCCGTGGCAAAGCGCTGCAGTTCTGCCTGCTGCTTGAGGACCTCCTGCTCACGCTTCTTGGTTTCCTCGATGGCCGTCCGGATGACCTGCGGGAGGGTGACTTCCCGAATCAGGACCGAGCCCACCTCGATGCCTTTCGGGGACAGGAACTCGGCAAGCCCCTCCTGGAGAGTGGCCTGCAATTGCTGCTGCACCGATTCCCGGAAGAAATCCTGGGACACGGCAATCCCCTTGCCCTGCTCGCGAAGTATCGAACGCAGTTTGGGGATCATGTGGACCTGAATCAGTGCCCCCGTTGTGCCGGTGTTGCGCAGAATCTCCGGTGCCATGGCGCCGATCGTGCGGTACTGCACGGAGACATCCATGGTGGTAATCAGCTTGTCCTCGGCGGGGATGCCAGCTGTTTCCTTGTGCGTTTTCTGGCGCAGGTCGAACTCGGTGAATGCGAGCAGCGGATTGACGATGTGCAGACCTTCCGGATAGGACTCGTCCTGCACCTTGCCGAAGAGGGTGGCCACCTTCACGTGGCCGGCCGGCACCGTAATGATCATGGCAGACAGGGTAAAGGCCGCCGCCACGCCGAACGCCACGTATTCAGCGTGAGCGAAGCGTCCCAGGCGTTTGCCGGAAAAGCGCAGTGCGAGGCCGACGCCGATCAGCAGCAGGATGGTGAGCAGGTTCATCATGGTGGAGTCTCTCCTGTAAGGGGAATCGCTCAGGAGACTATGCCGTTCCTGATGACCGGTGTCATCCGGCTGGTGTGGCTCGGCTGGAGGTCCGCGGGAATTCCCCGGGGGAGGGCGGGAAACAGCGCGGTTCAGAAGGTGCTGCCCCGGGGCCACAGGCCCCGGGGAGTCAGGATCGTCAGGCGTTGGCCGCCTGTTGTTGGACGGGTGCTTCCTCGCGGTGGACGTGTACATCCATCTGCGGGAACGGAATCGAGATGCCATTCTCGTCGAATGCCAGTTTGACCCGTTCCGTGAAGTCCCACTTCACCGCCCAGTAGTCGGCTGAATTCACCCAGGGGCGGACGATGAAGTTGATGCTGCTGTCGCCCAGTTCGCTGACAGCCACCACCGGTTCCGGGGACTGCAGGATGCGGTCATCCTCCCGGGCCAGTTGCTGCAGCATTGCCTTGGCCTTGCGCACATCGTCGTCGTAGCCGATCCCGAACACCATATCTACGCGACGGGTTGGCCGTGCGGAGTAATTGGTAATGGTGTCGCTGTAGATCTTGCCGTTGGGGACGATGACCTCCTTGTTGTCACCCGTGCGCAACACCGAGCTGAAAATATTGATCTTCTCGACGGTCGCGGAAACACCCGCCACTTCCACGAAATCGCCCGCCTTGAAGGGGCGGAACAGGATCAGCATGACGCCCGATGCGAAGTTCTGGAGTGAATCCTTCATGGCCAGGCCAACGGCCAGGCCGGCGGCACCGAGGACGGCGACCACGGAAGTCGTGTTCACACCCAGTTGATCGAGGGCCGCAACCAGAATGAATACCAGCAGGACGGCATTGACAATGGACGAGACGAAGTCAACCAGGATGGCGTCGAGCTTGGTGCGTTTCAGTGCCTGCCGCAGCAGGCCCACGACACCGCGTGCAACCATGCGGCCGATTACGAAAATCAGCAGGGCGAAAAGAACGTTCAGGCCCCAGGGCAGGACGAACTGCTCAATCAGGGTCTGTACCTGTTCGGTTTCCAGATTCATGTTGGACTCACCTCGGTCGTTGAAAGGGGCGCAATGGTACAGAATCACAGCACAAATCGTAACCAGTTGCGTCCGCGCAGGCCCACTTTCAACTCACTGCGGCCCCGTTATATAGTGAGCGTACCGGCTGCTGTGACACCCGGGAATCTGGAGTAGGAATTCCTGACCCATGCCGATCCGTGTACTGATGATTGATGATGACGAGGAAGACTGCGAAATCGTCAGCGAGTATTTGCGGGATGCACCCTCAGAGTACGAACTGGAGACGGAAACAGACGGCGGGAGCATTATCGCGCGCATGTTGAAGGAAGAGCATGACGTGTATCTGCTGGATCACCGGATGGGGGCCCTGAAAGGCGTGGATCTGCTGGGCCAGTTGCGTGAAAAGGGATTTCGGAAGCCGGTGATTCTTTGTTCCGGCACCGTCGATCGCGCGACCAAGATGGATGCGACGTTTTACGGCGTCTCTGACATGCTGAACAAGGCCACCCTGTCCCCAACCGCGTTGGAGAACTCCATTCACTTTGCGCTGTCCCGCGGTGAGCGCTCCTCGCACTGAGCGCACCGCGGAGCTTCAGTTTCGCGCGCCACCCCTCGCCGACTCCTACTGCATATCGATGGTCCGCCGGGTTGCACATCCCATCGCGTCCCGTCTGGCCGGACGCTCCGGAGCGGGAAAGCAGTGTGATAACATTTTCAGGTAAGGATGTGCGTTGATAACCACAGCGTTTCTCCCAACGCCCTTCGCCTCGGGTACCTTTAGCCGTCACAGCAGGAAGACTGCATGAAAAGCGCCGCCGCTCCCGCCATTCCCGCTCTGGAGGAGCGCATCAATGAAGCGCTTCCGTCGCCGATTTTTCCGGCCCAGCGTGTCCCGGCAGATCCCAACGAATTGGAGGCGCAGAAGGCGCGGATCCGGGAACTGCTGGAACGGGAGAATGCGGCCCTGATCGCGCATTACTATACCGACGCCGAGGTGCAGGCACTGGCGGAGGAAACCGGTGGCTGCGTGTCAGACTCGCTGGAGATGGCCCGCTTCGGCAAGGAGCATCCGGCCTCCACGCTGATCGTCGCCGGTGTCCGTTTCATGGGTGAAACCGCCAAGATCCTGAGCCCGGAGAAGCGCGTGCTCATGCCCACCCTGAAGGCGGAATGTTCCCTGGATATTGGTTGCCCGGCGCCGGAATTCAGTGCTTTCTGTGATGAACACCCCGACCGCACGGTGGTCGTGTATGCCAACACCTCTGCCGCGGTCAAAGCGCGCGCCGACTGGGTGGTGACCTCCAGCACGGCGGTGCGGATCATTGAGCACCTCGATCAGCAGGGGGAGAAAATCCTCTGGGCGCCGGACAAGTATCTCGGCGATTATGTGCAG
>JBFKXW010000122.1:0-7599 GCA_041637915.1 Pseudomonadales bacterium
GATCAGGTCTCCGGCGAGTGAGATCCATTCTTGGAAGGGCATTGCGGCCTCCGAAACGACAGCGATCTCTTCATTATCGGACAGTTTGGTCCCGGCATACTGGAATTTGCATGCGCGCGGGAGCCGCTCAGCTTTCAGGCTGACGAATCAGCCGATGCTGCTCAGGATTTCCCGGTTCCGGGTCATGGCCTCGTGGCCGGCCTCATCGAGCGGGTACCCGCCGTCGCCAATGTTGCCGAATATGATCCCGATACGCGCTGTGAGATTCAGACCCCGCTGCATGCGCAGCTTCTCGCAGAGGCGGATACCGCGTGGATTCTCCTCAGCACACCGTGGCACTTTACGTGGCCGTGGGGCTGCTACAGGTGTTGTCGGACTGTCTGAGTCATCGGGCGGTCCTGCTCTTGAGCATGTGGAGCTACGCCCGATCTGACACAGTCCGGCGCAGGCTGATTGGGGCGTCGTTACGCTAATGCGCTTGGGAGGGGACGCTTGGATTGCATGCGGTGCACCGCACAGGTTCAGGCGGGTCTGCTGTGCATGGCTCAGGGCTGGCTGCTGCACCGGGCGCGGTGCGAGCCGCAGTGCTGGGCCAGCGTGTCGCAGCCCGGTCCGCGCTGGCGATGTCGGCGGTGTTGTAGACTGCGCTCGGAGCAGGTGTGGATCGCATAGGCAGGGGAGTGTGAGCGTGTCGGGAACAGCGGAGCTGCAGGGCGTGGAGCATCGGGCGGTGGCGCTCGCGGCATTGCAGGAGCAACTGCCGCTGGGCGCCAAGCTGGCGCAAATCCACGATCTGCTGTTGGCGGATGCGCCGGAGATCGAACGCATTGCGGTGGCTCTCTACGACGAGCCGAGCCGGCTCCTGAAAACCTTCGTCCACAGCAGTGGCGGGGCACAGCCGCTGTCGCATTACGAAAGCCCCATGGCAGAAGCGCCCGGTCTGGAAGAGATGATGCAAACCGGGCGGGCGCGGGTGGTGCAGGATCTGGCGGTGTTCGCTGCGGGCGACCACGAGCATACCGTGCGGGTCAGCGCAGGTGGTTATCGTTCCAGTTACACGTTTCCGATGCGCTACGCCGGTCGCTGCAATGGGTTCATCTTTTTCAACGCCTCGGTGCCGCAGTGCTTTACCGAGGCGACACTCGCCCGGCTGGATGTGTTTGCGCACCTGATCGCAGGCATCGTATTAAACGAGATCAACGCCGTGCGAACGTTGCTCGGTGCGCTGCGCTCGGCCAATGAAATGGTGCACTACCGCGATCCGGAAACCGGTCTGCATCTGGAGCGGATGTCGCGTTACGCGCGCATCATTGCCCGCCAACTCGCCCGCGCCGGTGTTTACCCGTTTGACGATGAGTTCATCGAGAACGTTTTCCTGTTCGCGCCGCTGCATGATGTGGGCAAGATCGGTGTGCCCGACGAGGTACTGCTGAAGCCGGCGCGACTCAACGAGCGCGAGTTCGAAATCATGCGCATGCACACCACCAAGGGCCGCCACATCATCGACGCAATCGTCGACAATTTCGGTCTTCAGGGGTACGAGAATATCGACATCCTGCGCAATATTGCCGAGTTCCACCATGAGACCATGGACGGCAGCGGTTACCCACTGGGTATCGCCGGCAGGGAAATCCCCATCGAGGCGCGGATCATTGCTGTGGCTGATATTTTTGACGCGCTGACCAGTGAGCGGCCTTACAAAAAGGCCTGGACCAATGAACAGGCCTTTGCATTCCTGCGGAGCGCTGCCGGGGAAAAACTCGATTGCGATTGCGTGGATGCGTTGGAACACTGCCTGGCGAGCGTGCGCGAAGTGCAGCGGGAATTCTCCGAGGCCGAGCCGGCATCGGCCTGAAATTTTTCCGTCTATTTGCGGTCCGACTCTGCCAACCGGGTCGGGTAGCCCGGCCGAGTTGCGTGGGCTGCCGCCTGAGTGACGATCGCGGCGGCCCGGCCGCTGGGGTCGGCTGCCTCAATGGCATGCACAAAAAAGTACGATTCCACGCGACGGGTGAACCGGTCACCCACTTCCTCCGCCGACTGATCGCCCGCCTCCGCAGGTGCGACATACGAATACTGTTGAGCCAGTTCGTGACGGGTGGCGGGGCCACTTTCCCCGGCCACATGCATACTGACCAGCAGGTTTTCAAAGGCCCTCATGGGCATCTTCACCGGATCGCTGAAGGCTTCCATCCCCGCAGGCAATGTCAGCGACTGGGCACCGTGGAAAGTCAGCCGGCAGTTCGAGCCCGCCACCAAGGTGGCCGCATACTGTTGCTTCCCCACCCAGACGCTGGAGAATGTCACTGGCCGTTCGCCGAAGCGATTGCTGAATCCAACGCGAAATACCTGCCCATCCGATCGGGGGCTGATCACCATCCGCACGGTTTGGTCGTTGAACTCGCCCTGTGCATACGCGGGTGATGCTGTCCAGGCACCCACCCAGGGCGCGTTGCCATGCCCCATTCCACGTTCACAGGTTTCAGCGTTCGCGAACGTGGAGAGCATCAGGCCGATCATGGTCAAGAGGCTGAACAGGGGGCGGCGCGTGCGCCCCTGGAAATCATGTTTCATGAATCAGCGCTCCGCGGTTTCAGATGGCCTGGCAGCCGGCACGGCGAAAGGATCCTTCGGACAACGCACCTGATCACTTTCCCCGGCTGCCTCGCAGCGCACAAACCAAGGAAGGCGCGCCAAGGGTGCTGGTACCACCACTTCCAATGGCCCGACATAGGTTTGCCCATCAAACGGCGCATGCCAGGTGCCCTCGGGGAAATAGACGGTACGCGTGTTCGCGCCTTGCTCCACCACCGGTGCAACCAGAATGTCCTCACCCAGCAACCATTGCTGATCCTCCTGCCGGGCGCGGGGATCTTCAGGATACTGCAGCCAAAGCGGTCGGGTGGGTGGCAGGCCGTTTTTCTCTGCCTCTTCCCAGAGGTGCTGAATCAATGGCGCGGCCCGAATGTGCAGTCGCGCCGCAGCAGCCCACAGCTCCAGCGTGGCTTCACCATGGAACCAGGGCATCTGCACACCCGTACTGGAACTGTTGTGCACCCGGAAAACCGGTGACAAGGCGGCCCACTGCGCCCAGCGCGCATAAAGCTCTGCATCGGCGGGTGGTACATGGTAGTCCCAATAACCACCAATATCCGTGTTGAATCCGTAACTACCGCCCACGGCACGGGAGAGCATGTCCGTTGCAACAGAAGCGAGTCCGGATGAACGCGTCCAGTCAGTCGTTTCATCACCGGGAAAGTTGGAGTTTTCAAAACCGGCACTGCCCTGTCCGTCGCGGCCGGAGTAACCGCCCCGCGTCCAGAAGAAGATTTCCCGGGCGTTGGAATGGGCTGCTTCGTACTCATCGAGTGCTTCACGGGTCGCCTGATGGAACAGGTTGGGATACTTGTTGTGCATATCAATGCCGGTGGAGCCGTCGAAAAACTGCATTTCTGCGATGACATTCTCGCCGAAATCCTGCATGAACCCATCGGCTCCAAGATCAATCATTTCCCGAATGCGATTCTTCCACCAGACCCGGGCCGCCGGATTGGTGAAATCGATGACCGCACCAATACCCAGGAAAGTCGACCCGATGAAAAACGGCGTACCAGCGGCAGTTTTCGCTACATAGCCGTTCGCCACCGCCTCGTTGAATCGGTCGGGGTTTTCGGTGTTCGCAGGGTCCACGCCCACGTAATTCCGGTTGTACAGGTAGGCGCGAACACCCACTGCATGTAACCGCTCGATGACACTACGGACCTGATCGGGATCCATGATGTCCCAGGCTTCGAATGCATAGCCACGCACCGGGAAGTTTCTTTTCGGGTCCACGATGCGCGCCAGGTCGGCTTCCACTTTCGCGGCGTAGGTTTCCGCGTTGTCCGCTTCGGGGCCCAGCACACGAATGGCGCGTGAAAGCACCGGGCCCAGGTGGGCAATATCGCGCGGCGCGCGATGCCGGCCATTGATCGCCGACAGGCGGCGCACTGCGCTTTTCTCATCACCGGGCAGCACCATGAAATCGATCTGTGGGCCAGAAGCCCAGGCCTGCCAGAGATCATCCCCAAATTCACCGAAGCGATAGCCGGTCATCTCGAAACGATCCAGGAAGAAGCCGTAGCCGGCCGTCGAGGTGAAGTGGGTGTGGATGTAGTACGCAGAAGATTCACCACCCGGGAACATGTAGGTTTCCGCTTTCTCTTCTCCCTGCGTGATCAGGGCGCCCTGATAGGCCGGACCGCCGCCAACGCTTTGCGCCTGAATGTAGTTCAGAAAGTCTTTCCCATTCTGATCAATGGCATTGTGACGCCCGCCGAAGCCGTGAAAGCTCTCCCCATCTGATTTGTTGAAACAAACCGCGACAGCGGACACACCCATATCGGGAACAACCTGCACTTCCACGCGCAGTGAGTCTTCGGCGTCAGATCCCAGTCGCAGGCTGATCTCGCGGCCTGCCGGATCATTGGTGGACAAAGTCATCTCCAGGCCGGCATCCGTCGCAACGGCTGATTTCACTTCCGTCGCTGCAAACTGCATACCGCCGTGGATTCCGGTGACGGTATGTCCGATCCAGGGGCCCGCCGGGAACTGCGGATTCGCCGCCCCACCGACTTCATAACTGATGGCATCGCAAAGGACCCGGTCTGGCAGCGTGTCGGAGTTCAGCGGCTCCGGATCCATGGCGCCGACGGGCTCCGGTGTGCGGCCGGTCGCCTGCACCGTGCTCAACACGACGTTTTCGTCACTGGCGGTGAACGACAACTGGAATGGCGCGTGCTGTACCTGGATCTGACCGCCCGAGGCAGACAGGGAAGACTCCGAGGAGCCAACCTGTGGGGCCGCCTGCACGGCACCTGCAAAACAGACGGCGAGCAGTGCCGATACACACCTTCCCGTCAGCCCGGGCGCAGAAGCTTCCCGACGCACCTCACAATCTCTTTTGCTGATAGTAGACATGGCCATTTCCTTACATTTCGATTCTGCTCGGCAAATTCGCGCCCATGCCGATGCGGTTCGCACAACGGAGAGGAGTGTAAAGAGCCGAGACCTTGACGTATTGCTGGGATGTGACACCATTTTGATAATTTGAGCCACCCCGGCCCGCCCACGATGCCACCCACTCCGCTTTTGTCGGCCCGCTTTGGTGACCTCCTCGGCGACTATCTGCGCAGCAAGCAGATGGCCCCTGACATCATCGGCACCTTGCCCGTGCTGAAACAGGTGGAGGGGGAGGAGTTCATCTCACTGCTGCAATGGGTGCAGGCACTGCACACGATTGCGGAGATCACCGCGAAACCGGCAGTGGGACTTGAGATCGGCGCTGCAATCCGTCCACGCCACCTCGGCGTCACGGGTTATCTGATGGCACACTGCGCCAATGCCGGAGAAATGCTGGTGCGCATGCTCCACTTCGGCAGGCTGTTCATGAAAAGGCAGGATATGGAAATACGCATTGATGGTAAGGACTTCGTCCTGGAGTGGCGTGCCGGTGGCATCCCCATGGTGCAAACGTGGGCTGATCTGCGCGCCAGTGCGGTGGTGTCATTCTGTCGTAACGTCACAGGGCGTCCTGCACAGGCTGTGAAACAGGTTGAGTACGCACTGCCCCCGCCGACAGACCTGGCTCCCTACCATGACTTCTTCGACGGAGAGGTACTGTTCAACCGGGACAGCTATTCACTGCGTGTCGACGTCGAACTGGTCACCGTGCCACTGGTCGAACCGGATACCGCACTGGTGGAGGTGCTGGATGAAAAGGCAACCCGGCTGCTCAGCCGCCATGCAGGTGACACCGTTGTTGATGAACCTTTGTACCGAGCCACCATGCAGGCCATCAATGCCGGCGAGCCCGGTGCTGATTCCGTTGCAACCCGGCTGAATTGCTCCCGGCGCACGTTGAACCGACGCCTGGCCAAACATGGCAAATCGTTTCAGCAGGTGCAGGATGAATGTCGCCTGGAACTGGCCCAGAGCTACCTGAAGGATCCGCAACTGAATCTGGCAGACATCAGCGGTCTGCTGGGCTATGCCGAGCAGGCGGCATTTACCCGCGCCTTCAAGCGCTGGACCGGCACCACGCCAGCGCGCTTTCGAAAACAGCGTGAGGACAGCACAACCTGATCGGCTTTCCTCAGGATGCGTGCAGGGAGGCTGCGATGATCAGGACGCATTGGCGAGAGGGTGCCTGGCGGCTGTGAGCCACCTGGCTACTGAAAAATTGGCTCGGGACGATCTCGGAGTGACCGGGAGCGGACCATGAAACGTGCTCAGGGCCTGATTTCTCCGGTGCTGGCGAACCGCAGCGCCCCGCTCCGGGAGGGAGCAGGGCGCGCGTGAACCGCGTTTCATGACGGGGTTTTATTTTTCGGGTTCCTTTTCCTTTTTATCCTTCTTGTCTTTCTTGGCTTCTTCGCCAGGAGACGGTGGCATGTACGCCGGGAGTCCGGGCGCCGGATTATTTTCCCGGAGGTGCGCAGCCACAGCCTTGTAGACCGCCTCGAACTCCTCTGGTGCACCAAGGTCAGAGGGGTCGTTACCCCAGCGGACGCCGACCATGTTCCAGTCGGGCACGATGGCCACGCGCTGGTGTCCATAACCGGCGGCCGTGTACCCCCAGGGATTGTCCGACTCTCCACCGAACCTCGGCCACATGTAGCCGCGATCCCCGCCCTGGTGGTCCGGATTGCTCCGGTCATAGTTGTGCGAGCGTGCGATCCAGTCGGCGGGGATGATCTGCTTGCCGTCCATGCTTTTACCACCATTGCGGAACAGTTCGCCGAAGCGTGCCATGTCCTTGGTCGTGGCATGCAGGCCCATTGAGGCAAAGGCGGCACCGGTGCGGTCGACCATGATGAGGGCATCTGATTCCATACCGGCGGGCTTCCACAGCTTGTCGGAGAGGAGCTTTGCATAGGACTTGTAGCCCCCGTTTTCCTCTTCGGCGTAGATGTTCTCAAGCATCCAGGTCAGCACCTGGGTGTCGCCGCTGTTGTAGCGGTAGTAATCTCCCGGTTGGGCCACACGGGTCATCTGCTTGAGGTAGTCGTTGCGGGTCATGCCGTAGGCGCCGTTGGTGTGGAAGTCGATGCCCATGAGCACGAGCTCCTCAGGCTGGTGTATCGGCACATCGACCCAGTATGTGCCGGACTCCATCTGCACGATGTCTTCGACTGTCGTCGCCCGCCAGCCGTTGACGGGGTCGGCGTCCCACACGGTACCTTTGAGATCGGGTATGTAGTGGGTAATTGGCTTCGACAGGTCGACCAGCCCCTCCGATTCTGCGATGCCAACCATCGCCGTTGTCGTTGACTTGGTCACGGACCAGACCTGCTGCCGGGTCTCGGGGTCGAACCCGTTGGCATAAGCGTCGTAAATGTATTTGCCGTTGTGCACGAAGCCGATTGCGTTGGTGGCACCGTCCGCCATGTAGGTGTCGATGGTGCGCTCGCCACCGTTGAACTCGTAACTGACACTGCCGAGGTCGACGCGCTCCTCAGGCATCGGTGTGGCGTCCGGATCGGATTCGACCGTCACGGTCGGCAGGATGACGATTGCCGTGGTCGCATCAACCGGCAACATCATGATGCCGAACTGGCC
>JBFKXW010000123.1:0-7598 GCA_041637915.1 Pseudomonadales bacterium
ACGAAATCGGCGAGGCAGGCGGCCGCGCGGTCCGCAATGACGGACAATGGCAAATCCACCGGGCCGAGGGAGCCGGGTGCGCAGCCACAGGCTTTCCTGATTTCTGCATCGTCAGCCAGTGTCAGTGGGTCTGCCACCTCCGGCAGGTTCTGCGCCTTAATGGCATTGAGTTCATGATCGCCACGCAAGACCAGCGCCACCAGTTGTCCGGTCTCGTTACCGTGCACAATCAGGGTTTTCAGTGTCTGGCTCGGCGCCACCTGCAGGAAGGCACTGACAGCTTCGATGGAATGCTGGTCCGGCGTGTCGACCACAGACAGTTCCTGTTGCGGCGCTGGTGCGGCATCAGCCGGCGCAAGCGCTTCGGCTTTCTCCACGTTGGCGGCATAACGACCCGTGGTGCTGTAGGCAATGGCGTCCTCGCCGGAGTCTGCCAGTACATGAAATTCGTGCGAGCCGGTGCCGCCGATGCTGCCGGTATCCGCCAGCACGGCACGGTATTTCAGGCCCAGACGCGAAAAGATCGCGCTGTACGCCTGGTACATGCGGTCATAGGTTTGCTGCAGGCTGTTCTGGTCAAGGTGAAAGGAGTAGGCATCTTTCATCAGGAACTCGCGGGCGCGCATGATGCCGAACCGGGGCCGGATCTCATCCCGGAACTTGGTCTGGATCTGGTAGAAATTGATGGGAAGCTGTTTGTAGCTGCGCACCTCGCGCCGCGCCAGGTCGGTGATGACCTCTTCATGGGTGGGGCCGAACACGAAGGGCCGCTCGTGGCGGTCGCTCAGGCGCAGCAGTTCCGGTCCGTACTGCCCGTAGCGGCCGGATTCTTCCCAGAGTTCTGCCGGCTGCACCGCCGGCATGAGGACCTCGATGGCGCCCGCGCGGTTCATCTCCTCGCGGACGATTTTCTCGACCTTGCGCAGCACGCGGAGGCCGAACGGCATCCAGGTGTAAAGCCCGGAGGCGAGATTGCGGATCAGCCCGGCACGCAGCATCAGCTGATGGCTGATGACAGTGGCGTCGGCGGGCGTTTCCTTGAGGGTGGAAATCAGAAACTGGCTGGTGCGCATGGCGGTGGTTCCGCTGAAGGATCTGGCGGCATTGTACCGGGGAATGCCGACGCTGTTGGAGTCATCTGACGCCAGGTTGTGGCACTGCTCCCGTTCCGGTTTGTGCCTATGCTGTGAAGGCGTTCCGGTGGCTGATTCAGAAGGAGCCTCGCATGTTTGAACTGCATCCCCAACTGGCAGCAGATTGCCTGGTGCTGGGGGATTTGCCCCTGTGCCGGGTGCTGCTGATGAATGACCAGAACTACCCCTGGTTCATTCTGGTACCGCGGATTGCGGGGAAGACGGAGCTGTTTCAGCTGGCGCCGGACGACCAGATGACGCTGATGGCCGAATCCTGCCGGTTTTCCGCCTTCATCCACGAGGATTTTTCTGCGGACAAGATCAACGTGGCATCGCTCGGAAACATGGTTCCGCAACTGCACGTCCACCACATCGTGCGATACCGGGATGATGCGGCCTGGCCGGGCCCGGTCTGGGGCAGAGTGCCGGCACAGCCCTACACGGCTGAAGCAATCGGGACGTTGCGCCAGCGCATGGCGACGTTGTTCGGATAACCGCAGCGCAAAAAAATACGGCCCCACTGCGGGGGCCGTATGAGCGTCTGGAAAAGCCCGGTTAACCAGCCATTTCCTTCAATTTCTTCAGCGGCCGTACCTTCACCATCGTGCGTGCCGGCTTTGCCTTGAATGTGGTTTCTTCACCGGTGAAGGGGTTGATTCCCTTGCGCGCCCGCTGTGCAGGCTTTTTGATGGTGATGATCTTGAACAGTCCCGGCATGGTGAATTCGCCCAGGCCACGCTTGCCCAGATGACGTTCCATCAGATTGCCCAGGTTATCAATGACCTTGCCGGCCTGCGCACGCGTCACGCCAGCGGCATCGGCGATTTCCTGCAGCATTTGGGTCTTGGTCATCTTTTCCTTGATCGCCGTCATTTTCATTTCGGTCGCTGCAGGCGCTGCTGCTTTGGCAGCGGGCTTGCGGGCCGGTGCCGTGCGAGCAGCCGGCTTGCGAGCGGGTGCCTTGCGGGCGGTGGTGGTTTTCTTGGCGGTGGTTGTTCTGGTGGCGGGCTTGCGGGCGGGGGTCGTTTTGGCGGCGGGTTTCTTGCGCGCCGTCGTCTTACGAGTGGTACCTCGGGTGGCCATGTGCACGTCCTTTTTGCTGTAGAGACACGGTTTTTATAGCGTGTGAGCGACACTTCCTTGCTCGCACGACGCCTTCGTTATAGATCAATTCACAGGGGCGGGCAAGAGATGCAGCCCTGAAAACCCTGTAAAAATAGGGTTTTCAGGACAAAGAGACGGTTGTTTTGTGCGTGGCTGTGGATAACTTCTGCAATCGGGTGCTTTCCACTACGCTCTTTCCGGGCGGGAAAAGCCCTGAAAAGAGTGCCTGCCCGCCTTGAAATCCGCCGCTCCGCACGCATTTTTCCCGGCAGCCTCTGTCTGGCTGACTGTTGTATACTCCGCGCCCTTCGGGGCGTTCCCGAAACCCCATGAGAGGTCTTTGAAAGCCATGCCGATCTACGAATACCAGTGTCAGGATTGCGGCCACGAACTGGAAGCGATCCGCAAGATTTCGGATCCACCTCTGGAAGAGTGTCCGGAGTGCGGCAAGCCTGCGCTGAAAAAGAAGGTGTCCGCCCCGAGTTTCCGCCTCAAGGGTGGCGGTTGGTATGAAACCGATTTCAAAAAGGCCGGTGACAAGAAGCGGAACATCGCCGGAGAGGGTGCAGAAGCCAAGTCCGACGGGGGCGACAAGAAGGAGTCTGCAGGGAAGTCGGAGAAATCGGACAGCACCGGGAAGTCTTCGGAGAAGTCCTCAGGCACCACGTCCGGTGATGGCGGCGCTGCCTCCAAGTCCTCAACCAAGAACCAGGCCGCCTGATCGGCGGCCTGTGCAACCGCGTTTTATTCCGGAGCCAGCCGATGCGAAGTGATTATTGTGGAGCCATCCGTGAGAGCCAGATTGGCTCTGAAGTCACCCTGTGTGGCTGGGTGCATCGGCGTCGAGACCACGGTGGTGTGATCTTTCTCGACCTGCGGGACCGGGAGGGAATCGCCCAGGTGGTTTTCGATCCCGACGCACCGGAAACGTTCTCCCTGGCGGAGCGTATTCGGAACGAGTTCGTGGTGCAGGTCACCGGGCGCGTCCGTGAACGGCCGGCGGGTACTGAAAATCCGGCGATGGCTACCGGCAAGGTCGAGGTGCTGGGCCTGACGCTGGAGATTCTCAGCGATGCGGAGACGCCACCTTTTCCGCTTGATGAATATCATGAATCCGGTGAGGACGTGCGGCTGCGCTATCGCTACATTGATCTGCGGCGGCCTGAGAATCAGGCGCGCATCCTGTTTCGGTCTCGACTGACCCACGCGGTGCGGGGCTTCCTGGACCGGGAAGGTTTTCTGGACATCGAAACGCCCATGCTGACGCGGTCCACACCGGAGGGTGCGCGGGATTACCTCGTCCCGAGTCGCACGCATGAGGGGAATTTCTTTGCGCTGCCGCAGTCGCCGCAGCTGTTCAAGCAGTTGCTGATGATCTCCGGCTTTGACCGTTACTACCAGATTGCACGCTGTTTCCGCGATGAGGACCTGCGCGCAGACCGCCAGCCTGAGTTCACACAGATCGATATCGAAACCTCGTTTCTGGACGGGGACGGCATCATGGATATCGCCGAGCGCATGGTGCGTGAGCTGTTCACTGCACTGTGCGGAGTGAGCCTGCCGGCGTTCCCGCGCATCACCTGGCACGATGCGATGCGCGACTACGGCAGTGACCGCCCGGATCTGCGTAATCCGCTCAAGCTCGTGGATGTGGCGGACCTGTTGCAGGATGTGGAGTTCAAGGTCTTTTCCGGGCCGGCGAAGGATCCCGATGGGCGGGTGGCGGCGCTGCGGGTGCCCGGCGGGAACACACTGACCCGAAAGGAGATTGATGACTACACCAAATTCGTCGGCATCTACGGTGCCCGCGGGCTGGCCTATATCAAGGTCAACGAGGCGACTCCGGAGGGCCTGCAGTCTCCGATCCTGAAGTTCCTGCCGGAGTCGGCCATCGTCGAAATCCTCGCGCGCACCGGCGCTGAATCGGGCGACCTGATCTTTTTCGGCGCGGATAAGGCCAATGTGGTGAATGAGTCGCTGGGCGCGCTGCGGGTCAAGCTGGGGATCGAGCGTGAATTGCTGGAGTCGGAATGGGCTCCCTGCTGGGTGATCGACTTCCCCATGTTTGAAAAAGACGACCAGGGCCGCTGGAACGCGCTGCATCACCCGTTTACAGCGCCGTCCTGCAGCGTGGAGGAATTGGAAGCTGACCCGGGTGCAGCACTCTCGCGTGCCTATGACATGGTGCTGAACGGCACGGAGTTGGGCGGTGGCTCACTGCGCATCCATCGTCAGGACATGCAGAGCGCCGTGCTGCGTCTGCTCGGTATTGAAGAGGAAGAGGCTCGCGCCAAGTTCGGCTTCCTGCTGGATGCGCTGAAGTACGGTGCACCGCCTCACGGTGGCCTGGCATTTGGTCTGGACCGACTGGCGATGCTGATGTGCGGCGCGGGCTCCATCCGGGATGTGATCGCCTTCCCGAAAACGCAGACGGCCTCCTGCCTGCTCACGCAGGCCCCGGCTGAAGTGGGCAACCGCCAGTTACGCGAACTCGGGATACGTCTGCGCACCAGGGAAAAAACCGCCGCTCACTGATTTTCGGAGGCAGTTATGGCCGGGCACAGTAAATGGGCCAACATCAAATTCCGCAAGGCAGCGCAGGACGCCAAGCGTGGCAAGGTGTTTACCAAGCTGATTCGGGAAATCACCGTCTCAGCACGGCAGGGCGGGCCGGAGCCTGCCGACAACCCCCGCCTTCGCACGGCGGTGGACAAGGCGCTCAGCGCCAACATGACCCGTGACACGATCGATCGGGCCATCGCCCGCGGTGCCGGCAACACCGAAAGTGAGAATCTGGAAGAGCTTTCCTACGAGGGCTATGGGCCCAACGGCGTGGCCATTCTGGTCGAGGCAATGACCGACAACCGCAACCGCACCGCGGCAGAAGTCCGCCATGCCTTCACGAAGAACGGCGGCAATCTGGGCGCTGAGGGTTCGGTGGCCTACCTGTTTTCCCGCAGCGGGCAGATCACGCTGGCGCCCGGTAGCGACGAAGAGGCGGTCATGGAGGCCGCCATCGAGGCGGGTGCTGATGACGTGATCACCCATGAAGATGGTTCGATTGATGTCACCACCGCACCGGAAGCCTTTGAGGCCGTGGTGCAGGCCCTGCGGGAGGCGAAGCTGGAGCCGGAAAATGCGGAAGTCACGATGGTCCCCGCCACCTACGCAGAGCTGGATATGGACGCCGCGAAGAGCATTATCGGGCTGGTGGACATGCTCGAGGATCTCGACGACGTGCAGAACGTCTACACCAACGCCGAATACCCGGACGGCGCCTTCGGTTAGAAACAGGCGCGGAATCCGGTGCCCGTCGCGCTGTCCGCCGTTTTCTGCCCGGGGTGCCGCCCCGGACTTCCCTTCCAAGCATTGATTTCGTGCGCTTGCGACGCGTTGCGCAGACCCTGTTATTATGTACAGTAGGATCAGGGAGACGCGAGGGAATGCGCATGCCCCGAATACTGGGGATTGATCCGGGATCACGCATCACCGGCTATGGGGTGATCGAGGTGCACGGGCAGCGCCAGCACTGGATTGCCAGCGGCTGTGTCCGCTGTGCGGAAGGTGATTTCCCCAGCCGAATCGCCCGCATTTTTTCCGCCATTGAACACGTCGCCACGGAAAACCGTGTGGATGAGGTTGCGATTGAGCGGGTGTTTCTCGCCCGGAATCCGGATGCTGCACTGAAGCTCGGTCAGGCGCGCGGGGCAGCCATTGCTGCCGTCGCCCGTCTTTCCCTGCCTGTGGCAGAGTACTCCGCCCGCGAGGTCAAACGAGCCGCGGTGGGGCGGGGCGCTGCATCCAAAGGACAGGTGCAGATGATGGTCACCCGTCTCCTGAGCCTCCCCGCCACACCCCAGGCCGATGCCGCCGACGCGCTCGCTGTGGCACTTTGTCATGCCCGCCAACGGGTACTGCCCGTCCCTGAAACTCTGGAGGTATTGCCATGATCGGACACTTGCGCGGACGGGTGCTGGATCGCCAGCCGCCCCGGTTGCTGCTCGACGTCGGCGGGGTGGGATATGAAATTGAGGTGCCCATGTCCGCCTGGCCAGCGCTGCCGCAGATCGGGGAGGAAACCGGATTATGGATTCACCAGCAGATTCGCGAGGATGGTCAGTCCCTGTACGGATTTGCCGCCCAGGATGAGCGGGACCTGTTCCGGGCGCTGATCCGGGTCAGTGGTGTCGGTCCCAAGCTGGGCCTCTCCATCCTTTCCGGTATGAGTGCCGGTGAATTTGTCCATGTGGTCCGCGAAGGGCAGACCGCCCGGCTGGTACAGGTGCCCGGAGTGGGGCGCAAGACGGCAGAGCGACTCGTTCTGGAAATGCGCGACAAGCTCAACAGCCTGCCGGCATTTGCCGATGGTGCGGACGCCTGCGCGGGGCTGCCGTCGGCAACACACTTGCAGGATGAAGCAGTGCAGGCGCTGGTGGTGCTGGGGTATCGGGAGCAGGAGGCCGCGAAGGTGGTGTCCCGGGTTGAGGAGCCTCACACGGACAGCGCGGCACTGATCCGCGCGGCGTTGAAACTGGCGGCACAGAAGGCATGAACGATTCACTGATCGAGCCCGACCGGCTCATCTCCCCAACCGAGCGGAGCGAAGAGCAGAATGCCGAGGTGCGCCTGCGGCCCGGGCGTCTGCAGGAATACATCGGTCAGGCGCGGATTCGCGACCAGCTGGGGCTGGCCATGGAGGCGGCCCGTCGGCGCAGCGAGGCGCTGGATCATGTGCTGGTGTTCGGGCCGCCGGGTCTGGGCAAGACCACGCTGGCGCATGTGATTGCCAACGAGATGCAGGTCAATTTGCGCAGCACGTCGGGTCCGGTACTGGAAAAGGCCGCGGACCTGGCCGGTTTGCTGACCAGCCTGGAAGAAGGCGACGTCCTGTTCATTGATGAGATCCATCGGCTCAGCCCCGTCATCGAGGAGTTTCTCTACCCTGCGCTTGAGGATTTTCAGATCGACATCATGCTGGACAGCGGACCGGCGGCACGCTCGGTGAAACTGAACCTGCCCCCCTTTACCCTGGTGGGTGCGACCACCCGTGCCGGCCTGCTGACTTCGCCACTGCGGGATCGCTTTGGTCTGGTGCAACGGCTGGAGTTCTACGGTCACGCTGACCTGGCCTCGATTGTGAGCCGTTCGGCCGGGCTGCTGGGAATCCCCATGGAGAAGGCCGGAGCTGCAGAGATCGCGCGGCGTGCCCGTGGTACGCCGCGGGTGGCCAACCGCCTGTTGCGTCGGGTGCGTGACTACGCCGAGGTCAAGGGCGATGGCAGGATCACTGAAGAAATCGCTGCGGCGGCACTGACGATGCTGGAGGTCGATGCGGCCGGTCTGGACTACATGGACCGCCAG
>JBFKXW010000124.1:0-7571 GCA_041637915.1 Pseudomonadales bacterium
AGATTCTGCGCAAGGTCGACGCCATCAAGCAGGTGGCGCAGGAGTACAGCGACGAGTCCAAGGGCAGCCTGTCTATCGCCACGACGCATACCCAGGCACGGTATGCCCTGCCCGGCGTGATCAACCAATTTATCGCGGAATATCCGGATGTCTCCCTGCACATGCATCAGGGCACGCCAATGCAGATTTCCGAGATGGCGGCGGACGGTACGGTTGATTTCGCGATTGCCACCGAGGCGTTGGAGTTGTTCAGCGACCTGGTGATGATGCCGTGCTACCGATGGAATCGCTGCGTCCTGGTCCCGAAAGATCATGCGTTGGCGCAGACGTCCAGGCTCAGCCTGAAGGACGTGGCCAGTCACCCGCTGGTGACGTACGTGTTCGGTTTTACTGGTCGTTCCAAGCTGGATGAGGCCTTTCTGAAAGAGGGGCTGGCGCCGCGCGTCGTATTTACCGCGACGGATGCCGACGTGATCAAAACCTATGTCCGGCTTGGCATCGGCGTGGGGATTGTGGCGCGCATGGCCTACGACCCGAAGGACGACGAGGATCTGGTGGCGCTGGATGCGAGCCGGCTATTTGAGCCCAGCACCACCAAGATCGGTTTTCGGAAAGGCACGTTCCTGCGCAGGTATATGTACGATTTCATCGAGTTTTTCGCACCGCACCTGACCCGGGCAGTGATCGATGAGGCCTGCGAGCGACACCTGCACGGAGAACTCGAGGGGATGTTCGACCGGATCGAACTCCCTGAGTTGTAGGCGATAAACGAAACACCGGGGATGCCCGGTCGACGCGACCACTGCCGCGCCAGCGCAGGACCGCCCTACTTCTGAATATTGACCGCGTGCAGCCCGCATTCGGCTTGTGTGGCTTCTTCCCACCACCAGCGCCCGGCTCGCTCGTGCTCGCCCGGACGGACCGGGCGGGTGCAGGGCTCGCAACCGATGCTGATAAAGCCCTTTTCGTGCAGCGCGTTGTAGGGGACGTCCTGCAGCGTGATGTAGTCCCACACCTGCTTGGAACTCCAGCCCGCCAGCGGGTTGAACTTGACCAGCCCGGGGTCGCGGTCGCCACCAAGCGGATCGATCTGTACGACAGCCACCTCGGTACGGGTCGGGCTCTGGTCGCGACGCTGGCCCGTTACCCAGGCGTCCAGTTCAGACAGTTTTCGGCGCAGCGGCTGCACCTTGCGGATGCCGCAACATTCTTTATGGCCATCTTCGTAAAAGCTGTACAGGCCCTTTTCGCGCACCAGCTGTTCCAGCGCAGCAGTATCGGGGGCGGTGACTTCAAAGCGGATTTTGTCTCCGTAATGCTCGCGCACCTTCTCGATGAACTGGTAGGTCTCCGGATGCAGGCGACCGGTGTCCAGACTGAACACATGGACTGGCCGGCTGCTGACCTGGGTCGCCATCTCGATGAGCACAACATCCTCGGCACCGCTGAACGAGACCGCTATGTTGTCGTAGTTCTCCAGCGCGTGGCGGAGGATTTCCTTTGGGCCGCGGCCGTCCAGTTCCTTGGCCATACCGTCAATGGTGGAGTTGATGCTGCTCATGATCCGATGCACCCAGTGTTCGAAATTCGGGCCGCGAAGAATACCAGAACCATAGCGGAATATGAAAAGAACGCCTGGTGATGGCGGGCCGTTTCCGTTGTACTTCCCGGGGGCAGGGGATAGAGTGGCGGCCTGCAAAAGTGGAGGCGCAGCGATCATGGAAATAGCCTGTCTCGATCTGGAAGGCGTGCTGATCCCGGAAATCTGGATCGGGGTTGCCGAGCGTACCGGCGTGGAGGAATTGCGGGCCACGACCCGGGACGTACCGGACTATGACGAGCTGATGCGTTTTCGGCTGGACCTGCTCGACAAGAACGACCTGCGCATGCCGGTGATTCAGGAAGTCATCGCCGGGCTGACGCCGCTGGAGGGGGCGAAGCCCTTCATCGACTGGCTGAAAGAGCGTTTTCAGGTCGTGATCCTGTCCGATACCTATTATGAATTTGCCGCGCCACTGATGCGCCAACTGGGGTGGCCGACCTTGTTATGTCACAGACTGTCCGTGGACGAGGGTGGGCGGATCACCGATTACCACTTGCGTCAGAAAGACCCCAAGCGTGCGTCTGTACAGGCCTTCCACGGGTTGCAATATCGGGTGATTGCCGCCGGTGACTCGTACAACGACATCTCCATGTTGCAGGAGGCGGACGCCGGCATCCTGTTCCATGCGCCGGACAATGTCATTCAGGAATTTCCGCAGTTCCCTGCGGTACAGGAATATGACGAATTGCGCCTGGCGTTCGCCCGCGCCAGCGTCCGTTCGATCGACTAATCCGCCAGCTCCCGGTAGAGCCCCATCAGCATGCCGGCGGTAGCGCCCCAGATGCGCTGGTCCTCCCAGATCGTTTCGTAGTAGTGACGCAGGTGGCCGGCATAGCGACTGACCTGCAGGCGGTAGTTGGCCGGGTTCATCAGGTGCTGCAGTGGCACGTTGAGGATGTCCGCAACTTCGCCAGGGTCCAGGACGAACTTCATCTCCGTGTGGCTACGGGGTACGAACGCGACCACCGGCCGCACACGGAAGCCCGTGACCGTGTAGTAATCACCGATATCCCCCAGGATGCGTAACCCGGACTGCCGGTTCAGGCCGATTTCCTCTTCGGCTTCGCGCAGGGCCGTCGCGACATGATCGGTATCCTCGGCGACCCGCCGGCCGCCCGGGAAACTGATCTGGCCCGGGTGATGGCGCAGGTGCTGCGTGCGACGCGTCAGGGTCACACCGAGGCCCTCCCGCTCCCGGGTCAGGAGAATCAAGACTGCGGCTTCCCGCGCCTGGCGGGCGATGTCTTCGTTTGCGTCCACCTCGCCGGGATTGATCACGGGATGGCGTGGAGAGGGTTCGGTGCGCAGCGTGCGACTGATCGAGCGCAGCGTTGGCGCGATCGCAGGCCGGTGCAGCTGGGTGGCCAGTACCTCGCGATTCATGCGCGTTGCATCTCCGCCAGAATGCCGGCGATCTTGTCGTGCGCTTCGCGGTATTCCGCCGCACAGGCAGAGTCTGCAACGATACCGCCTCCCCCCCGGCACAGCGCCCTGCCGTTTTCCAGCAGAACGGAGCGGATCAGGATGCTGCTGGCCAGGTTCCCGTCCGCATCCAGCACAAACTGCGTGCCGCAGTAGGTGTGGCGACGGGCGGATTCCAGTTCATCAATGATTTCCATGGCACGACGTTTCGGCGCGCCCGTGATGGACCCGCCTGGCAGGCAGCCGACCAGCAACTCCAGCGGGGTCACGTCGGGTCGTAGCGTGCCATGCACAGTACTGACCAGATGGTGTACCGCCGGAAAACTTTCGATCTCGAACAGTCTGGGCGCTTCCACGGAGCCGGTTTCACAGTAGCGGCCCAGATCGTTCCGCAGCAGATCCACGATCATGAGATTTTCTGCGCGGTCTTTCTCGCTGTGTTGCAGTGCGTCGCGGAGTTCGGCGTCGGACACCGGGTCGGGATGGCGCGGTCGTGTGCCCTTGATCGGTCGCGTTCGTACCGACCGATCGCTGATGGTGAGGAACTCCTCCGGGCTGAAGGAGAGCAGGCTGTTCTCCCCGCAGCACAAATAGGCCGCGTAGGGCGGGGTGCCATGAGCGGTCGCACGCTGCCAGCCGGTCATGGGGTTGCCGTGGAACGTGGCCTCCAGCGCAACCGAAAGATTGGCCTGGTAGCAGTCGCCCGCGGCGATGTATGCCTGCAGGCGCTCAAACGCATGCTGATACTCGGTGCGATCTGCGCCAGCGAAGGCGCTGCACGCGAAGGATGGTGGCGCGGTAGGCGCGGCGCTCAGCAGCGCCTGCACATCGCGACGACGCGCATCCGTCACGCCGGGGGCAAACTCCAGCCCATCGGGTCCCACCCGCCAGTCATACAGGCCAACCCAGGCCAGGGGGCAGCGTGTGCCGGGTGCATGGCGACTGGGAATGCCGAGGCCGATCCGTCCGAAGTCGTAAGAAAGATATCCGGCCAGAAAGAGGCCATGCCGGCCGGTGGTCAGTTGCTGATATGCGATTTGCTCCAGTTGGGCGAGAAAGGCGTTAACGGCGGACTCGGTTTCGGAGGCCATCCGGTCGAGCCGGAAGATCTCGGGCGGCTGCATGCTGAAACTACCCGACCAGGCTCCCCAGCCCGTCGACTTTGCCGGCAGCCACAGGGCGCCGGCCTGCTGTGCGCACTGCAGCGCAAGCTGTTCGGCATTCCAGGCGGTGGGCTGTTGCACTCGGGTTACCGGCGGCACGTCGTGTACGGTTGATTGTCAGGCAGGCTGGAGGGCATCGCAAATTCCCTGCCATACTGGCGGGCAGGCACGAGCGAAACCGGTCTCGGACATGTCGCGTACCCGCAAGCTGGCGTCCAAACTGCGTTCCGGGCGCGAGGACGCAAGCCAGCTGTTGATTCGAACCAAGCTGGCGCCGCCGGCTGCCTCGGATCCGAGTGTTTCCCGGGAGGAATTACTGGCACCCCTGCGCCGTGATGCGCGCTGGCGGGTGCTGCTCGTGCATGCCCCCGCCGGATATGGCAAGAGCGAATTTTTACGTCAGTTGTATGCGGAGGACGACCTTGCCGTTGTGCACCGCGCATGGCTCGAACTGGATTATGAAGATGACGATCCACGGCGGCTGTTGCGTTATCTCGCGGCCGCGCTGGCCCGGGCGGGCCTTCTTTCCGCCAGGGCGCGTGAGTGGGCGCCACTGCTGACAGGCGAGGTGGAGCGTGCACGGCATTTTGATCAGTTGACGGCATTGCTGGCTGCACAGCGGGAACCGCTGCTGCTGGTGTTCGATGCCTGTGAGCGGATGCGGGAGCCGGCTGCCTGGGAACTGCTCGCACAGATGGCCCACTATCTTCCCAAGGTGGTGCGTCTGGTCTTCGCCAGCCGGAACGAAATTCCCATCTCGTTCGCACGGGAGCGGGTGACCCCGGAGTTTGTTGGGTATGGGGTGGCAGCGCTGCGGGCGAGCACTGCTGAGGCGGAGTCCCTGCTCGCCGGCCTGGAACTGGAGCGGGACGAATCCGAGCTGTTGCGGCGGCGCTGCCAGGGTTGGTGGCACGGGCTGCGGCTGGGTGCGCGGGCGGCGCTGAATGTGGATGCCGAGGAGCGCACGCAGGAACTGGAGCGATTCTCGGGCACGCACCCGGTGCTGGTCGAATACTTTCGTCGCGACGCCTGCCCCGCAGATGCAGCGACCAAGCGGTTGCTGGAGGTAGCGTCCGTACCCGAGCGGATCAATCAGGGCCTGTTTGACCGCTTGCTGGGAAAGGGCGCGAAGGCCATCACGCTGGAGAAACTGCTCGAGCAGGCGCCCTTTTTTCTGGCAGCGGAGGAACACGGGTGGCATCAGCCGCATCCACTCTATGCGGAGTTCATGCGTGCCGAGCTGGCGATTCGGGATGCCGAGGGCCTGCAGCGCATGCATGTGGAAACGGCGCACTGGCTGAGCGGTCACGGTTATGTCGAGGGGGGTGTGCGCCATGCGCTGCACGTCGGAGATGACGCCCTCGCATTGGGATTCATCAATCGCTGTTACGACGAGTTGGTCGAGCAGGGGCAACTGGAAACCCTTTCACTCTGGCGCAGCCTGCTGCCGGAACAGTTTGTCAGCCGCTACCCATTGGTCGCGTTGCTGTGGGGCTGGGAGTTGTTGGTGCACGGCAAGGAGGGGGAGGCGGTGTCGCTGGCCCAGCGGGTTCGCGATGTGCTGACGGGCAGTGCGCTGGATCCGGACGGCGAGCAGTTCGCCGAGGAGGTGGCACGGGTCGACACGCTGTTGGCGGTCGTACAGTTGAAATGCGGGGATGTGGAAGCCGTGCCGGATCGGCAACCCGCAGGACCGGTCCGCACCGGACTGCAGGCGCTGGCGCAGGCTCAGCGGGCGGCCTGGTGTGGCGAGCAGGAAGTGGAACTGGCTGCATTGGGCATGGCAGCCGAGCGGCAGGTCCAGACAGCCAGTCCGTTCCTGGCGGTCCTGGGAGACACCCTGCGGGCCCGACTGTTTCTCCATACGGGTGACCTGGAGAGCGCGCTGGGGCTGGCGCGGCTCTGCGAGCGTCGGCTGGAATCCGACCAGGAGCGCCGGCTCCTGGGCCGATTGTCCTGGCTGGTGCAGATGGAGGTGCTCTGGGAACGCAATGAGGGGCGGGACCAACTGGCAGCGATGCGGTCGGCACTGGAGGCGCCGCATCCCTTGCGCCCTGCATTGCAGGCCGTGCAGGGCTGGTGCCTGCTTGCAGACATGATGGCCTCGGCCGGTGAGCATGCGCAGGCGCGCACGGCGCTGCGTCAGGTGCGTGGTCGCATCAGCAGTGAGCCGCTGGTCCGACTCCTGTACGCCGCGGAGATTCGGGTTGCGCTGGCCAGCGGCGAGCAACGCGATGTGGGGGAGCTTGCCCGGGTCTCCGGCATTGATCACTGTCGGGACGATGAGGCCTGGTCGCCGGCCTGGCACGAGAGTCTGGCCGTGGCAGCCCGGGTCGCACTCGCGCGGGGGGCGCCGGATACTGCGCTGCGTTTGATCCACCGATTGCAGGCAAGTGTGCCGACCTGGCGGGCGCTGGACCTGGCCCGTCTCCTCGCCCTGGAATGTGTTGCGCTGCATGCAGATGGTCAGTCCGATGCCGCGCTGGAGGGGTTGCTGCGTCTGGTGAAGCAGGGAGCGCGTGTCCATCTCGTACGGTCGTTTTTGTCCGCGGGGGATGGCATGGAGTCACTCCTGCGCACCCTGCATACCGGTGAACGACTCTCCAGCGCGCCGCTTGGCATGTACGTGAACCGGCTGCTGGAGGCGTTTGCGCAGGAATCACCGGCGAAGCCGGCCAGTGCCAATGACGGAGCGGTGGCGGAGCCGGTTGAAAAATTGACCGACCGGGAAAGCGAAGTGCTGGAAATGGTGGCGGACGGCCACTCCAATCAGGAAATTAGTGAAAAGCTGTTTCTGTCCATTGGCACCATCAAATGGCACCTCCACAATATTTACGACAAGTTGATGGTTCGTAACCGAACCCAGGCAGTAAAACGCGCACGTGAATTGAACTGGATGCGATAGCGCCTTCCCACCCGGCGCCCGCAGTGCGCGGTGAAATTAGAAAGCGCGAGGAATCTCCTGCAAATCGCGGAAAAATCTCCGGATTTCCGATTTCGGAGCGCTCCATTTTGCTGCATGCTTCGTCTATATTTAGCGGGACCTGCGAGCCGGGGTACTTCCAGCTGCTGCCTGCAGCCGGATGAGGCGCCCGTTTTGAAAAGGTTCTCAGTCAGAAAATGTCCGTCGCGCAAGGGAATGCCAGCGTGCGGCGATCGTTCCGATCCATTGAAGCGCACTGAATTTTAGAGGCAGCGAATGAGTAACAAGACACCGATAGGCAAGGTTTCCTTTTACACGGGAGGCGTTGTGGCTCGGAGCGTGAATGGTGAAGAGCGCAGACTGCAGGTCGGTGACGCGGTGTATCTGGGCGAGACCATCTGGACGGAGGAACTCAGCACCGTTGCGATCGATTTCGTCGATGGGTCCCGGAAGGGGCTCG